>CAZVGQ010000006.1:0-21500 GCA_964626775.1 uncultured Smithella sp.
AGTCGGAAAAGCGGTTTGTCTCCACGCATCACCCCTTCACCTCGCCGTTTCTGGAAGACATCCCGCTCATGACCACCGATCCCGGAAAGGTGCGGGCGCGGGCCTATGACCTGGTGCTCAACGGCTCGGAGATCGGCGGCGGCAGCATTCGTATCCACCGCAAGGACATCCAGGCGCAGGTCTTCAGCGCATTGGGCTTGAGCGATGAAGAGGCAAGGCTGAAATTCGGGTTTCTGCTCGACGCTCTCGAATACGGAGCGCCTCCGCACGGAGGACTGGCGTTCGGTCTGGACCGTCTTGTAATGATCATGACCGGCGCGGAATCGATCCGCGACGTCATCGCTTTCCCGAAAACGCAGAAGGCCGCGGACCTGATGTCCGACGCCCCGTCCCGGGTGAGCATTGAACAACTGATGGAATTGTCGCTGAAGATTGTTTAATGTTCCCGGCAGTACCGGTCGATTTCCAGCGCGACCTTTTTGGCAAAGGCCACGGCCTCAACGACCGTTTTCGGCCCCGTGACGATATCGCCCGCGGCAAACACGCCCGGGGATGAGGTATGGCCTTTTTCATCGGCGGCGACCAAGCCCCTGTGTGTTTTTGAAACGTTGCTGTCGGCCATCACCGCGCCCTGCGGACCCTGACCGATGGCTACGATGATCGAATCGGCGGGAATCTTTTGCGTGCGGGAAAAATCTTCTTCGTACACCGTTCCCTTCTCGGTTTTTTCAGCACGAACGGCAACACACTTCACGCCGTCTTCTTCAAGCTTCAGCGCCTGAAGAAGATGGACAAATTGAATCCCCTCCCGGACCGCATCGTCGATTTCCTGCCGGTTGCCGGAGATTTCTTCTTCGAGCAGATTGTTGATCACCGTCACGGCGCCGCCCGGTTCGACGCCGCGAACCGCGATTCTCGCGGCATCCAGCGCGACATTTCCCGCGCCCACGACGACCACGTCCCGGCCGAGGCGATAGGCTTCCGGGCTTTTGAGGTAGTCGATGGCGTAAAAAACATTGCCCAGCGTCTCGCCCAGCAGGCCGAGCTTGTTGGGCTTTGCCGTACCGACCGCGATGAAGACGGCTCTGTAGCCGTCGATGAACATATCGTCGAGCGTGATGGAGGAACCGATAAAGGTGTTGGGCTTGAATTGCACGCCCAGTTTGTACAAAATGGGATCGTAGCGGTCCACGATTTCCCGGGGGAGCCGAAATCCGGGAATGCCGTAGCGCAAAACACCGCCGATTCTGTCGCGGGCTTCCATGAGCGTCACCCGGTATCCCATGAGAGACAGGAGGATGCTCATCGTGATCCCGGCCGGACCTGATCCGATCACGGCAATGCGGTCCTCTTTCTTTTCCATGGCGGGCGGTTCGTAGGTTTTCAGAAAGTTGCCGGACAGGAACTGCTCGATTTTGAAAAAGTCCACCGGATCGGATTTTTTGCCCAGCACGCAGTGGCCAAAACAGTTTCGCTCATGCGGGCAGACGATGGAGCAAACGGCCGAAAGCGGATTGTTGGCAAACAGGATTTCGGCTGCCTCCTGCTCCTTTCCTTCTTCCACGAGCCTTGTCACGTCGGGAATCGGCGTGGATACGGGACAGTGTTTCCTGCACTGGGGAACCTTGCATTTCAGGCAGCGGGCCGCAATCTGATCGATCAACGTGAACCATCCTCTCTTTTGTCCAACCTTCATAGTCCAAAGCGCCCGCCGTTTCAAGAACGATTTCAGAAAATAATGATTGCCGGGAAGGACAAAGGTTGCTAATGCACTGAAAAACCAGGGAGGTTCAGATGAAAGATTTCAAGTATATGAGCATGGCTGACCAAGCCATGAACAAAATTCGTAAAGGCGCGTTTCTGACCGTTGCGGCCGAAGGGGAACTCAACACCATGACCATCGGCTGGGCCATGTTCGGCGTAATCTGGCAGAAACCGGTCCTGATGGTAGCGGTGCGCAAGACCCGCCACACCTTCGGCCTCATGGAAAAGGCTTCAGACTTCACGGTTACCGTACCCTCCGGCGATATGAGCCGGGAAACGGCATTTTGCGGAACAAAATCGGGCCGGGACGTGGACAAGTTCAAAATGTGCGGACTGAAGACGGCAAACGGGCGGCACGTCGCATCCCCGATCATTCAGACTTCAGGAATTCATTTCGAGTGCAAAAAAATTTACCAATCCGCCATGAATCCAGCGGACCTGGATTCGGGTCTGGACCAAACCATCTATCCCCGGAAAGACTATCACACGCTTTACTTCGGCGAGGTTCTGGCCTGCTACGAAACCGAATAAGCGGCGGCCTTACCGGCCGCAAGGACGCCCTTAATCGTCAAACAGCGCCCACTGTTCAAAGGGGCGCTGTTCGTCCTGCTGCGACAGAGGGGATATTTCATCGACAAAACGGGATGAGGAGAGCGTCAGCGTGCCCGCGGAACGGCTATAGTCGAGCACGGGATAGGAAAGGTAAAGCTGGTCTTTGGCGCGCGTCACCGCCACATAAAACAGCCTTCTTTCCTCTTCTTCCCCGCCCGGCTCCTTGAGCGCGCGCTGCAGGGGGATCATTCCGTCGGCGCACCCGATGATAAACACATAAGACCATTCCAGCCCTTTGGCCTGATGGATCGTGCTCAGAATGACCCGGTCGGCCTGCCGCTCCTCGATGTCTTCCTCCTTGGACATATTGGTTAAGAGGGCAAGTTCATTGAGAAACTCATCCATCGTTTCGAACCTGGAGGAGAAATTTCCCAGTTGAATCAGATCTTCTTCCCGTCCGGCCGCGTCGGAATATGTATCCTGGAGATGCGTCCGGTAGCCGCCCTGATTCAGGAGCAGATCGATGATTTTTCCCGGCGTCCGGTCGGCGGCCTCCAGGGAAAGCAACAACAGCAAGGTCTTCCGGCACTGCTCGAGGCCCGCCTGCGCGGGCTTGGGAACTGTTTTGAGAAACGATTCCGAAAGCAGCGCCTCCAGAGGATTTTCCTGCCCGGATAGCCGTCGCCAGATTTTTTCAAACGTGACCTTGCCGATTTTGGGATACATCATCATCAGTCTTCGCCAGGCCAGTTCATCGTCCGGACGGACCAGCACGCGCATGTAAGAGGTCACATCCTTGACGTGCGCCTGCTCAAAAAAACGGATGCCGGAGCGGATGTCAAAGGGAATGTCGCGCCGCACCATCTCCATCTGCACTTCCATCGAATGATAGTGCGCCCGGTAGAGCACGGCCATGTCGCCGAAGGCCACCCCGGCGCGGGCCAGTTCTGCAATCCGCTGCGCGACAAAGTCCGCCTGCTTCAAAACATTTTGCGCGGAAACGAGGATGGGCCTGGTTCCCCTGCCGCGAACCGCTTTGAGCGCCTTGGGAAACTGGTTTTCGTTTTGGTTGATGCTCAGATTGGCCAGATGCAGAATTTCCGGCGTGCTGCGGTAGTTCGTCTCCAGTTTGAATATTTTACAGTCGGGATAGCGTTCGGGAAAATGGATGATGTTCTCGAAGTTGGCCCCCCGAAAAGAATAAATGCTCTGTGAATCGTCTCCCACCACCATCAGGTTGCGATGGCCGGAAGCCAGTAGATCGACGATGTCGGCCTGAAGAATGTTGGTATCCTGATATTCGTCCACCAGCACATACTGAAATCTTTGGGAAAGCATCTGCAGCACATCGGGATGATCCCGAAGGAGACGTCGGCAATTGGCGAGGAGATCGTCAAAATCCATCACCTGAAGTTCTTTTTTCTTCTGCTCATAGCGCCGGGCAATCGAATGGATTTCCGGGCTCAGATGCAAAAAGAACGGGTACCGCGATTCCATCACGTCTTCCAGCGAGCTTTGCGTGTTGAAGGCAAGGCTGATCATTTCCGCAATGACCGTGTTTCTGGGAAATTTAGAGAGCCGGGCGTTGAGGTGGAGTTCGTCCATGGCCTGCGCAATGATCTGGCGCGCATCCTCGGTATCCACAATGGAAAAGCGGTTGGAATAGTCCAAACGGGAGGCGTAGCTTCTCAAAATTCGATGGGCGATGGAATGAAACGTGCCGCCCAGAATGTTTCCCGCGCCGCGGCCTATCAGATTTTCCACACGGCAGAGCATGGAACGGGCGGCTTTATTGGTGAATGTGGCCAGCAGAATGCGCTCCGGCGGCACTCCGTCTTCCAGCAGGCGGGCCACCCGGTACGTCAGAGTCCGCGTCTTGCCGCTTCCGGCTCCCGCGAGAACGAGAAGCGGACCGCCTTTTTCGGTAACAACCCGGTACTGCTCCGGATTCAGCTCTCTTTCATACGCAATCATTTCAGCACGGGGCCTTCAGGCGTTGAGCGCTTTCTTGATTTCGGCAACCGTATCTTTGGAAGATAGAGACAAAAACGTTTTCAAGAGCTCTTCATTTTCATAAAAACCGATGAGCGGCGCTGTTTTCCGGTTGTAGGTTTCCAGACGGTTGGAAATCGCCTCTTCCGTTTCATCATCGCGCTGAATGGTCTGATGATCGCACAGCGTGCAGGTTCCGTCTTCTTTGGGCGGATTGCTTTTGACGTTGTATATCGCCTGGCAGGCCGGGTTGCAGCAGGTTCTGCGCGTGGTCAGCCGATCCAGAATCACGTCGCGCGGCACATCCAGATTGGCGACAAAATCCAGCGCAATATTCAGTTTGGCCAGCAGCTTTTTGAGGTCCTGCGCCTGAGGAATCGTCCGCGGAAAACCGTCCAGAATAAACCCCGTTTGACAATCCGGCTCCTGCAGCCTCGCCTCCATGATGTCCATGATCAGCGAATCGGGCACCAGATCCCCCCGATCCATGTATTCTTTGGCTTTTTTGCCGAGGGCGCTGCCCTCTTTCACGGCGGAGCGCAGAATATCGCCCGTTGAGATCTGTACGGATCCGTCATATTCGGTCAGCAGCTTGGCGACCGTGCCTTTGCCGGCGCCCGGCGCTCCCAGTAAAATAATCCTCATTGTAATCCTCCATTTATCAAATGTTTATGCTGCGGCGCTTATAATGCAAAACAAACATGCGGTCAAGGCAATTAAGGCTTTAGGGCGTGATTTGAATTTCAAAGAGGTGCGGCCAGTGCTTGCCGGTCACAAGAATGCGGCTTTTCTTCTCATCATAGGCGATGCCGTTGAGCACATCCACGCGGGCATTGGCGGGAAGATAAGAACGAAGGGCGGAAAGATCGACCCAGCCCGTTATCCTGCCGGTTTGGGGCGAAATACGGGCAAGGATGTCCTCCATATAAACATTCGCCCAGATTTCCCCCCGGACAAACTCCAGTTCATTGAGACGGGAAACCGGCCGGTCGCCGTCGCGGACATGGATCCTTCTTCGGACTTTGAAGGATTCCGGATCGCGAAAGACGATTATCGGGGAGCCGTCGCTCATGAGCAGGCTTTTTCCATCGGAAGCCAACCCCCAGCCCTCACCTTCGTATTTGATTCTCCTGATTTCTTTCAGGGAAGCGGCATCATACACCAGGGCGGTTTCATTTTGCCAGGTCAGCAGATAAATCCGGTTTTTGATAAGCGCGATGCCCTCTCCGAAAAATTCTGAAGGCAGTTGAACTTTTTTGATCGTTTTCCCGGTTTCGATCTCTTTGCAGGCCAGCGTCGATCGGCCCAGCAGGCCGGTGGATTCGCACAAAGAACCGTCTATGATGATCAGTCCCTGCGTGAAGGCGTCCGGATCGTGCGGATGGATTTTTTGGACCACGACGGAGGAAATGGGCGCTTTCGTTTTCATCAGAAGGGAAAACGGGGTCTTCCCCGGCAGAACATTTTCCGCGCCGGCCTCGCCCGGCCGCAAAACAAAAACCGCGGTAATGATCAGCGTAACAAGGATCGTTTTGATATTACGGATCATCATGGCGTACCGCCCGTGCGGGAGCAAAAGAATCCCCTTGATCTTCCGGTGCGCCGTGGCGACCGACCGCGCCTTCATCCGCCGCCCGCCGCCGGCAGGGCGTCCACCGAGCGCAGGTAAAGGGGCGCGCACCGCGCCGGATCCAGCAAATCCTTGCGGAAATATTTTTCCAGCGCCAGCCTTGCGACGGCTGCAGCGCTGATGAATTGCTGTTCGACCGACGCCATTTTATTTTTCGGCGAAGACAGGGGAGGAATCAGCCCGGCATACCGGACGGCGCCGTCGCCGACATAGATGACCGGCTCGGGAAAAGAATCCTCCACGCTGCGCGGGTCCTGAGCCTGCGGCGCCCCGATCGAATGGAGGACGCCGTCCTTTCCGCGCCGGTGGTAGGCCAGATAAACCTGACCACGGCCGGCATCCATCATCGAACCGATCACGGCGTCCGGCTCCTCCACGTTGAGCGCCAAAGCCGCAAGCGAGGAAACCCCCGCCGCCGGTTTTCCCGTCGCCAGCATCAGGCCTTTGAGGGTGCTGACGCCGATGCGCAGCCCGGTAAAGGAGCCTGGCCCCAGGGTACAGGCGAACAAATCCACGTCCCGCACCGTGACATTGGACAGGCGGCAGGCTTCGTCAATGGCCGGAAGAAGCACTTCCGAATGGTTTTGCTCCCGATGAAGAATGGCGTTGTATAAAACCGTCCGGTCCCTGAGCAGGGAAACCGACAGGGTTTTGGATGATGTGTCAAAAGCCAGGGTCAGCATATTATTTGAAAAATTTTAAAACATCGTTGATGGGTTTGATATTGAGCCTTTCGATGTCGATCATGATGACAAAAAGCATCAGCATCAACAAAACAACAAACCCGATTTGCTGGGCCCATTCCTTGATTTTGACCGGAATTTCCCTTCTGGTCGCCATCTCGATGAGATAAAAGAAGATATGGCCCCCGTCCAGCACGGGAATGGGAAACAAATTGATGACCCCCAGATTGATGGAAAGAATCGCCATAAAAAGAACAAACGGAATAATGCCTTCCTTCACCTGGTCTCCCGCCACCTGGGCGATGAAGATGGGCCCGCCCAGTGTCCGGGGCGAAAGCACTCCCTCCAGCATTTTCACAACGGAAATGACGGTCAGCTTGCTGATTTCCCAGGTTTTATCCACTGCTGAAACCAGGGCTGCAAGCGGGTTCTTCCTTTCGATGACCGTTCGGCCGGCCGGTGAAATGCCGATCAGGTAGGTCGATTCCTCTTCGCCGAAAATATTTTTCGCTTTGGACAGTTTCGGTTTGACGGTAACGATTTTTTCTTGACTGCCGCGCTGAACCCGAATGGCGAGATCATGGCCTTCGGACTCCTTGATGACGGGCCGGATCTCGTCCCAGAAGCTGATCTTGCGGTCATTGATCGTTAGAATTTTGTCGTCTTTGAGCAGGCCCGCCGATGCGGCGGCGGAATCCGGCGACAAATCTCCGATGACCGGAAGAAGGTTGGGCAGTCCGTACATGTACACCACAAAAAAAATGACGATCGCCAGAAGAAAGTTGAAGACGGGACCGGCCAGCACAATAAGCAGCCGCTTCCATCTGGGCTGTTTGTAAAAAGACCGTTTGGCATCTTCCGGCGGCAGTTCTTCCGTTCCCGATTCGCCGAGCAGTCTGACGAATCCGCCCAGCGGAATCCAGGAAAGGACATATTCCGTTTCGCCGATTTTCTTTCCGAAGATTTTGGGTCCGAACCCGAGGGAAAATTTCAGGACTCCGACGCCGCCGGCGCGCGCGGCCAGAAAATGCCCCAGTTCATGCGCAAAAATCAGAATCCCCAGCAACACAATAAATGAAATGAAGGTAACCAATCGATCATCCTCTCCGCAGTTTTTTCAAAATACCGGCCGATTCCCTTCTGGCTTCCCCGTCCGCACGAAGAATCTCCTCCAAAGACGGGTTTTGTTTCACCGAATGCCGATCCAAGGTCTTTTCTATTACTTTGGGAAGATCATTAAAGCAAATTTTATTTTCAAGAAACGCAGCCACAGCCGCTTCATTGGCCGCGTTCAAAACCACCGGGGCTGTTCCTCCCGCCCGCGCGGATTCATACGCCAGGGACAGGCAGGGAAACTTTTTCATGTCCGGCGGGCAAAACGTCAAGGGACCGGTTTTCGCCAGATCCAGCGCCGGCAGATCATTCGTCAGGCGATCCGGATAGGACAACGCATAGGCAATGGGAATCCTCATATCGGCAATGCCCAACTGTGCCAGAACGGATCCGTCCAGCAGTTCGATCAGAGAATGAACGACGCTCTGCGGATGAATCAGAACATCAATGCGGGAGATGTCCACGCCAAACAGCCATTTCGCTTCGATCACCTCCAGGCCTTTATTCATCAGAGACGCGGAATCCACCGTGATTTTCGCGCCCATTTTCCAGCGCGGATGCCTGAGCGCCTGCGCCGGCGTCACTTTTTTCAGATCCGCCCGCGAGAAGGAATAAAACGGACCGCCGGACGCCGTGAGAATAATCCTTTTTACGTTTTTCGGCTTCTGTCCGGCCAGACATTGAAAAATCGCGCTGTGCTCACTGTCCACGGGAAGAACGCGAATCTTTTTTTGTTCGGCTTTTCTCGTTACCAGGTGCCCGGCGATGACCAGGGTTTCCTTATTCGCCAGGGCAAGGTCCTTTCCCGCTTCGATTGCCGCCAGGGTGGGTTTCAGGCCGGCCGCGCCGGAGATGGCGGAAAGAACGATGTCGGCTTTGGAATGCGCCGCAACTTCCCGGACTCCCTCTTCCCCGCTCAACACGCGAATTTTGCCGCCCGTCCCCAGCAGAGCGCGAAGGCGCTTTGCGTCCTCGGCTGTCTGCACGGAAACCACGGCGGGGCGAAACGTCTGCGCCTGCCGGGCCAGAAGTTTCACATTCCGGCCGGCGGCGAGAGCCGCCACGCGAAATTTTTTCGGATTCTTTTGGATGACATCCAGCGCGCTTGCGCCGATGGAACCCGTGGAACCCAGAATGGTTATTTTTTTCATCAGCCAATCACAAATATCCGGTAATAATACACAAAAGGCGCCAGGAAGATCAGGCTGTCCATCCGGTCCATCAATCCGCCGTGTCCCGGCAGCAGAGAACTGGCATCCTTTTTCCCGTGGCTTCTTTTGATGGCCGATTCGCAAAGATCACCCAGTTGGCCGATGATGCCGCCCACAAAACCGAGGATCAGAAAATGGACCCAGTGGATTTGGGGCAGCAAAAAGTAACCGAAGACACAGGCGGCCACGGTGGCGCCCGCGATGAGCCCCAGCGTTCCCTCCACGGTTTTTCCGGGGCTGACCGCCTCCAGCAGCTTTTTTTTGCCCAGGGTCTTGCCGACGTACAGAGCCACTGTGTCTCCGATAATGCCGATCACCAGCACCAGCAGAACCCAGAAAACACCTCTCTCCAGTTGCCGCAGCAGAATAAAGTGGGAGGTAAGCAGCGGAATGTACAGAAGGCCGAACATGACTTTCATTACGGAGGTCAGGTCCAGGGAAGGCCCTCTGGCCTGCCACAGAAAAACCATGAACACCATCAGTATCGCAAACGTCAGAACCGCGGCGATCCACTGGGTACTGCCCGCAAGCACGACCCAGGGAATCAAAACGGCGATGATCATGCTCTCGATTTTTTCCGCACGGTGCCCGGGGCCGAAAACGATGCTGTTGTATTCCCAAAGGCCGATGACAATCACCAGGGTAATGACGGCGGTCAGGACGACCGGCGATCCCATGATAATGATCAGAAGCAGCACAGCGGCCAGAGCAAGGCCGGTCAGCCAACGCTGAAGATTGGAGTTCTGGGTCGCCATCGATTTCTCCTTTGGGCGGTTATTTCCTGCCGGAAACCTGATCACTGGTTAAGCCGAAACGTCTTTCCCGGCCCTGATATGCGGCAATCGCCTTTAATAAATCGTCTTTTTTGAAATCAGGCCATAAAACATCCGTAAAGTAAAGCTCCGTATAGGCCATCTGCCAGAGAAGGAAATTGCTGATGCGATATTCGCCGCTCGTCCGGATCAACAGATCGGGGTCGGGCAGGCCGCTCGTGTACAAATAGTGTCCGAACACGTCCTGATCCACGGCATCGGGATTCAGTTTTCCTTCCCGGCTGTCCGCCAGCATCTTTTTGACGGCCGCAAGAATCTCGTCCCGGCTGCCGTAGCTCAACGCCAGATTCAGAATCATCTTGTCGTTGGATTGCGTCAGCTTTTTAACGTCCAGCAGTTTTTTCCTTACGGGCGCGTACAGGCGGTCGATGTCGCCGATGGTGGAGAGCCGAATTTCCCGCTTCTGCAGCTTCGGCGCTTCCTTGTCCAGATAATCCGCAAGCAGAGCCATCAGAGCATTGACTTCGTCGCCGGGCCTGCCCCAGTTTTCAGAAGAAAAAGCAAACAGCGTAAGACAGGCAATCCCCAGTTCCCGGCACGCCGTAACCGCCGTGCGCACCGCCTGGGCGCCTTTTTGATGTCCCCGAATCCGCCCCATGGCATGCTGTTTGGCCCACCGCCCGTTGCCGTCCATGATGATGGCGATGTGTCCGGGAAGATGATTGGGATCTATTTTCTGCATTTCACTTCCGGTCTTTCTTCAGGCCGGCCCGCCTGCAAAGGACCGCGAGGGGGCAGGCTGGATGCGGTTCGGATGTCCGGGCATGCCGCCGGAAAAGCATGGACTGAATCCAAGTGATCCGAAGTTGCACCCGGCATCAAAAACAAATGGGGAGCTTCATACTCCCCATTTGCACCTGTTCGATTGCGGTCCGTCTTAAATCTCCATGATTTCTTTTTCTTTGGCCGCAAGAATCTTGTCCGTCTTTTCGATATACCGATCCGTCAGTTTCTGAACCTCGTCCTGAGCGCCGTGCATTTCGTCCTCGGACATTTTATTGTTCTTTTTCAATTCTTTCAGCGCTTCATTGGCGTCGCGCCGCTCGTTGCGCAGCTTGATTTTCCCTTCTTCCGCCATTTTTTTCACAACCTTGACCAGGTCCCTGCGCCGCTCCTCCGTCAATTGCGGAATGGAAAGGCGGATCACTTTGCCGTCCGTGGAAGGCATCAATCCCAGGTCGGATTTCTGAATGGCCTTCTCGATGGCGCCGATCGTCGTGACATCCCAGGGAGCGATGACGATCAAACGGCTTTCCGGAACGGAAAGGTTGGCCACCTGGGCAATCGGAGTCGGCGTTCCGTAATAGTCCACCTTGATTCCGTCAAGCAGGGAAACCGACGCCCGCCCGGTTCTTACTCTGCTGAATGATTTCTCCAGAGAAGAGATGGTTTTTTCCATATTGTCTTTGAACTTTGAAAAAATCTGCTCTTTCATGATCATTCTCCTACGTACGTTCCAATTTTTTTACCGCAAACAACGCCTCGAATATTGCCCTTCTTCTGCAGATTAAAGACGACGAGGGGCAGCCGGTTGTCACGACAAAGCGAAATAGCCGTCGAATCCATCACTTTAAGGTTTTTAGTCAACACATCGATATAGCTTATCTTTTTAAACATTACTGCAGATTTGTCTTTGACGGGATCCGCGCTGTATACCCCATCCACTTTTGTCGCCTTCAGGATCACATCCGCACGGATTTCCATCGCCCGCAGGGATGCGGCCGTGTCCGTGGAGAAATAGGGATTTCCCGTTCCGCCGGCAAAGATGACGATTCTGCCTTTCTCCAGATGGCGCAGGGCTTTGCGTTGAATAAAAGGCTCCGCGATTTCCCGCATTTCAATGGAGGACTGGACGCGCGTCGGAAGCCCTTTCGCCTCGAGTGCGCTCTGAAGGGCAAGGCTGTTGATCACCGTCGCCAGCATTCCCATGTAATCGGCGGTCGTGCGCTCCATGCCCCGGGCGCCGGCCTGCACGCCCCGGAAGATGTTGCCGCCTCCGATGACAATGCCGATCTGAATCTTCAGGTCCGCAAGAGACCGGATTTCATCGGCAATGTAATTTGCCACATCCGGATCAACGCCCGTGGACTGTTTGCCCAGAAGAGCTTCCCCGCTGAGCTTTAAAAGGATTCTTTTGTACGCGGCCTTTTTCCTGTCGCCCATTATTTTTTGAGTTCCTCGCCGAGCTGAAAGCGGGCAAAACGGCGAATGACGATATTTTCGCCTGTTTTGGCAATCATGTTGCTGATCAGCGTTCCGACGGTGATGTCCTGATTCTTGACAAATTTCTGTTCGACCAGGCAAACGTCTTCGTAGTACTTTTTCAACTTGCCTTCAATGATCTTGTCCCAGATCTTTTCAGGCTTTTTCTCCTCGCGAAGCTGGCTTCGGTAAATTTCCTTTTCCCGGTCGAGCGCATCTTCGGCAATTTCATCCGAACGCACATACAAAGGATTGGAGGCGGCGATATGCATGGCAATATCCCTGGCCATGGTCTGAAAATCGGCGGTTTTCGCCACAAAATCCGTTTCACAATTGATTTCCACCATTACGCCGATCCGGCCGCCCATGTGGATGTACGAAGCAACCGTTCCGTCTTTGGCCGCTTTGGACGAGCGCTTGGTCGCCGCCGAAAGTCCCTTCTTCCGTAAAAAATCAATCGCTTTCTCAAAATCGCCTTCTACGGCCGCAAGCGCTTCCTTGCAGTCCATCATGCCGGCGCCGGTTTTCGTTCTTAACTCCTTAACCATTGTTGACGTAATTTCCACTGTCTTTTCCTCCTGGAATTCTATTCCCTGAATATGCTTTTTACGCAGGTGCGTTATGAATGTTTCTATGGCGCAGGCGCGGCCGGACCGTTTTCCATCTCGACGCTTTCCGGAATATCCGCCTCTGCATCCTGCTCAACCGCGGCCGGGGCTCCCGCTTCTTTGTTGGATTCCGCGGCCAGCTTTTCTTCAAACCGCTTTTTGCCTTCCATCACCGCATCCGCAAACTTTGAAGAAAACAGCTTGATGGCCCGAATCGCATCGTCATTTCCCGGAATAATATAATCGATGTCCGTCGGATCACAGTTGGTATCGACAATGGCAACCAGGGGAATTTTCAGCTTTTTCGCTTCCTGGACCGTGATATGCTCGCGGTTGGGATCTACGATGAAAACGGCGGCGGGAAGCGTTCTCATGTTTTTGATGCCGCCCAGAACATTTTCCATCTTGTCCATCTCTTTTTGCAGCTTGGTGATTTCCTTTTTGGGAAAAGCCTTGACGGAATCATCGGCAAACATCTTGTTGAGGCTGTTGAGGCGATCGATGCTCTTCTTGATGGTGATAAAATTGGTCAGCATGCCGCCCAGCCAGCGCTGATTGACGAAGGGCATGCCGCAGCGCGTCGCTTCTTCGCGAATGGCCTCCTGGGATTGCTTTTTGGTTCCGACGAAAAGGATTTCCCTGCCCTGGCTGACCGTATCCACGACAAAATTGTAGGCGGACTGGAACATGCCCACGGTCTGCTGCAGATCGATAATGTAAATGTTGTTGCGGGCCCCAAAGATGTAAGGCTTCATTTTTGGGTTCCACTTGTTGGTCTGATGCCCGAAATGGACACCAGCTTCGAGTAACAGTTTCATGGAAATAGCTGACATAACTTTTTCTCCTTTGTTTTTTTCCGCCACTCCCGTCGCCTTGCCGGCAGACTTGAAAGTCAAGCAACCTGCCGTCAATCAGGGGGTGTGTGAAATTTTGCGGCAATTATCACAAAACCATCGATTGATCAAGCGCAAATAACATTTTCGGCAATAAAATTAATGTTTTTTCTTTACAGGCCTCAGGTGGTGTAATCGGCGTTGATTTTCACATAATCGTAGGACAGGTCCGACGTGAACACCGAATAGGACTTGTCTCCGCCTCCCAGGCTGATGCGGACTTCAATGTTGCCACTCTGAAAAATTTCCTTCAATCTGGCCGGCGCTATGTTCGCCGGCGCGTCCTGCGCAAAGACGTTCATATTTCCTATGGATAAACTGACTTTTTCTTTTTCCAGCAAAATGCCCGAAGCGCCGACCGCGGAGAGGATTCTTCCCCAGTTGGGGTCTTCGCCGAAGAAGGCGGTTTTGACCAGATTGGAATTGGCGACGGAATACGCCACCCGCCTCGCATCGGATTTTGACTTGGCTCCCTCCACCACGATGGTGATGAACTTGGTCGCGCCTTCTCCGTCCCGGACCACGGCCTGCGCCAATTCGGCCAGCACATCCGTCAGCATCTCCCTAAACCGCTGGAGCCTTGCCTGAGCGCGCTCCAGCGGATTGTTTCCCGCCAGGCCGTTGGCCAGAATGATGGCCGTATCGTTGGTGCTCATGCAGCCGTCAACGCTGACGGCATTGAATGTGGAATCGATCACCTGATGAAAAACGGTGTTGAGCGCCTTGGCGTCAATCAGCGCGTCGGTCATCACGTAGGTCAAAAGCGTCGCCATGTTCGGCTCGATCATGCCCGCGCCCTTGGCAATGCCGCAAATCGTAACGTCTTTCGCGCCGACAATGCCCTTGCGAATGGCGATTTTGGGATATTTGTCCGTGGTCATCATGGCCGCTTCCGCGTCCTCAATGCCGAATTCATTGAGCCCCCTGACCAGTTTGCCGAGGCCGGATTCAATTTTCCTGACGGGCAGCCTTTTGCCGATCACCCCCGTGGAACAAATGAGCAGATGCTCCTCGGGAATTTTCAACTGCCTGGCCGCGGCCGCCGAAACGGCCAGAGCGTCCGCCATCCCTTCTTTGCCCGTCGCCGCGTTGGCGCAGCCGCTGTTGGTCAGAATGGCCTGCGCCATCCCCCGCTTGATCCTCTCGGCGTCGATCAGCACCGGCGCCGCCTTGAAAGTGTTCTTGGTAAACAGCGCGGCGACTCTTGCCGGGATGGTGGAAAAGATCAACCCCAGGTCCTTTTGATCGCCGGATTTGATGCCGGCAGAAACCCCATGGGCCAAAAAACCGGGGACGCTTACTTTATTTGTGGATTTTGTCATGACCGCCACTCCTTTTAAAACTTAAGCACCGCAACATTTCTTGTATTTTTTGCCGCTGCCGCAGGGACAGGGATCATTCCGGCCGATCTTCTCGGATTCACGCTTCACGGTCTGATGGGCCGGCGTGTCTTCTCCCCGGCTTAAGATGTAATCCTGCTTTTGCTTTTGCCGTATTTCTTCGACTTCTTCCTCTCGTTGAATCCGGACCAGACACAGTTTTTCAAGCGTATCCATCTTGATGCGGCCGATCATTTCCATGAACATCGCATAGCCTTCACGCTGATATTCCCTCACCGGATCCTTCTGCCCGTATCCGCGCAAACCAATGCCTTCCCTCAGGTGGTCCATGGACAGCAGGTGCTCTTTCCAGTGGGTGTCAATCGCCTGAAGCATGATGACTTTCATGAGATACGTCATCAGATCCGGGCCGAATTCTTTTTCCTTTCCGCGCAGATACTCCTGCACCTTTTCCAGGATCAGGCTTCGAATGACATCGGCGGATGTCAGGTCTTTTGCGTTCGCGATATTGAGGCGTAATTTAAATTGCTGAAATACCGCATCCTCGAGCGCTTTGAGGTTCCAATCCTGAGGATGATTCTTTTCACCGATGAATTCAGCGAGCAAATCGCCGGCGATTTCCTCAACCATTGCTTCAATATCAGCCCATAAGTCTTCGCCACGCAAAACTTTTTTGCGCTGCTCGTAGATAACCTTTCTCTGGTTGTTCATCACGTCGTCGTAATCGAGCAGATGCTTCCGAATATCAAAGTTCTGCCCTTCCACGCGTTTCTGGGCGTTTTCGATGGCTCGGGAAATGTATTTATGTTCGATCGGCTGACCTTCTTCGAGGCCCACGGTATCCATCACCGAAGATATCCGCTCGGCGCCGAAAACCCGCAACAAATCATCCTCCAGAGAAAGATAGAAGCGCGATGAGCCATTGTCTCCCTGGCGGCCGGATCGTCCTCTTAACTGATTGTCAATCCGGCGGCTTTCATGCCGTTCGGTTCCCAGAATATGCAGCCCCCCTAAATCGGCCACATTTTCTCCCAGCTTGATGTCCGTCCCGCGGCCGGCCATGTTGGTCGAAATCGTGACCTGTCCGGGCTGACCCGCCTGAGCGACGATTTCCGCCTCTTTTTCATGGTTTTTGGCATTGAGCACATGGTGCTTCACCCCCGCCCGGGTAAGATATTTGGAGAGCATCTCGGACTTTTCGATGGAGATCGTGCCGATCAGAACCGGACGCTTGGCTTTGTTGAGCGCCTTCACTTCTTCGATGACGGCTTTGATTTTTTCCTGTTCCGTCTTGTAGATCAGGTCGTTGTGATCCTGGCGGATCATGGGCATGTTGGTCGGAATCACCACGACATCCAGGTTGTATATTTTCTTGAATTCCGCGGCTTCCGTATCGGCGGTGCCGGTCATTCCCGCCAGCTTTTTGTACATGCGGAAATAATTCTGAAACGTAATGGAGGCCAGCGTCTGGTTCTCCTTTTCGATCTTGACCTTCTCCTTGGCCTCCAGCGCCTGATGCAGTCCGTCGCTGTAGCGCCTGCCCGGCATCACCCGTCCGGTAAACTCATCGACAATAATCACCTGGTCGTCTTTCACCAGGTAATCCACATCGCGCTTAAACAGCGTGTGGGCCCGGAGCGCCTGATTCACATGGTGAACAATTTCAATATTGCGCGGTTCGTACAGGTTCTGAACGTTCAGCAGCTTTTCAACATGAGATACGCCTTCTTCCGTCAGGACGACCGTTTTGCTTTTTTCTTCGATCGTGTAATCGGCGTCTTTGCGCAAGCGGGGAATGATCTGGTTGATTTTGTAGTATTTGTCCGTCGATTCTTCCGACGCCCCGGAGATAATGAGCGGCGTGCGCGCCTCGTCAATCAGGATGCTGTCCACTTCATCGACGATCGCGTAATTGAATTCCCGCTGAACGTAGTCCTCCAGGCTGAATTTCATGTTGTCGCGAAGATAATCAAAGCCGAATTCATTGTTGGTTCCGTAGGTGATATCCGCCCCGTAGGCCTTCCGGCGTTCGTCGTCGTCCATGCCGTGCACGATCACACCGACCGTCAATCCCAGAAAAGAATAAATGGGGCTCATCCATTCCGCGTCGCGCCGGGCCAGATAATCGTTGACGGTGACCACGTGGCTGCCTTTGCCTTCAAGCGCGTTCAGATACAGAGGCATCGTCGCGGCCAGCGTTTTACCTTCGCCGGTTTTCATTTCCGCTATTTTGCCTTCATGCAGCACAACCCCGCCGATGACCTGCACGTCGAAAGGACGCATCATCAACGTCCTGCGCGACGCCTCTCTGGCCACGGCAAACGCCTCCGGCAGAATGTCATCCAGCGTCAGCCCGTTTTTGAGCTTTTCCTTAAAATAGGGTGTTTTTTCTTTTAACTGCGCGTCGGAAAGCGTCATCAACTCTTTTTCATGACGATTGACTTCATTGAGCAGTATGGATAATCGCTTTAATTCACGATCGTTTTTGGTTCCTACTATTTTCTTGAGAATCGCGTTCAGCATGGACCACCTTTAAAAAAACCGGTTTTTACCGGAAGATTTTAGCATATTTAATCATTTAACAAAAACATTCATTTGCCCGCCGGGGCAGTTCTTTTCCCGCACATGGGGACGCTTCCGCAATCCACCCGGTTTTGCGGTTGCATCCTTTCAATTCAAAGGCTTGGATTATTTCAAGTATTTTCTCGGATTGACTGGAACATCATTCACAATCACGCCGTAATGAAGATGCGCGCCGGTGCTTCGGCCTGTATTGCCGACATATCCGATCACGTCTCCTCTTTTCACCCCAACGCCCTCTTTCACGGCGGCTTTTGATAAATGCGCATAACTTGTGGAAACCCCGTACCCATGATCAATTTTAACGACGTTGCCGTCGTCCGGACGATAGGCAACCTCCAGAACAAACCCGTCCGCTGGGACAATAATTTCTTTTCCCGATCTTGACGCAATGTCGATGCCTTTGTGAAATTCTCTGCCGCTGCCGAACGGATTTTTCCGCACGCCGAATTCCGAGGTAACCCATCCCCGGACCGGCCAGATCGAAGGCGTTGCGGCCAGCAGGGATTTTTGCTCCCGAAGAAATTTTAAAAGTTCATTGAAGCTCGATTCTCTTTCGGCGGCTTCCGCGTTCAGCCGGTCGATGCTTTCATGCATGCCGGAAACGAGGCGATCCCGGTCCTCGTCAATCAGCTGCTGCAGGCGAATCTGATCGTTATCGGATCCTCCGATGCCCAAGGGTGTTTTTCCGCCATGACCGATCTGCTCCGACGCCAGGATTCGCAATTTCTTGTCAAATTGCTTGATTTCCTCCATTCGGTCGGCAAAACCGTCAATCTTCAAGGCCAATGCGTTTATTTCTTTGGTTTGCTCGGCTGTCTGCTGCCGAAGGCGGGAAAGTTCCATGCGATCTCTTTTAATGCCGGCATAATCATAAACAACATAGAGCGTCAGAAGAACCGCCAGAATGGTTCCGGCACAAAGGCCGTAAACCAGTTTACCTGAAAGAGAGATCTTGGTTACAGAGCTCTTTCTGCGGGGTATGATCATCAGTGTAAAAGATTTATCGGACATTTTCCCCCTGAAAAGCTGAAGTAAAGAGGACAAACAGGTATAAAGTTTTGCATCCCTAACACAGGGAAAAAGCAAAGTCAAGAAGTAGTCGCGGCGCCTTGAGGACGAGAAAACGGCTATTGCCTCACAAATTCAATGCCTTGGGTGATTCAAGGGATCTTCTTTCATACCGCGCAGGGAGAATGTCTTCCCGGCAGCAAATCCATTTGATGATTTCGTCTGGGAAGCAAATCCGTGTTCAGAGAATTTTTTAAATCGCCAAGCTTCGTAATTTCCATCCCCGCCGTTAAAGCGCCCTTCAAGAGCTGCCGGAATTTCTCTTCAAAGATCCCTCCCTCCACTTCGGCATGCACCGGAAGAATATGGTCGCCCCCGTCGTTCATCAAACCGGCGATTGTGGCCAGGTCATTTTGAGGGTCGAGCTCCTCAAAGCAGGGCAGATCGGAGGGGATTTCCGGAAGGTGAAGCGAATCGTAAACAAACGGCGTTTTGGCCCTAGTGCAGCTCAGATATTCGAACGGATATTTCCCGAGGATTCGCAAAACGCGGTCATCAATCAACCAGGAAGGAGCGCCGAACGCGGCAGGTTTTTGTCCCGTGAGCTTCTCAAAACCGCTCACGCCCTTTTCGAACCACTGTTCAATCCATGCCTCCGACTTTTTCGGCAGATCATCCTGCCAGCGGCGATGATCCCAGGCATGAAACTGTACTTCGTGCCCTTCATCGAGGATTTGACGGACCAGCGCGGGAAAGGAAAGCGCAATCATCGGTGCGGGCAGAATCGTCCCGTAAAGGGCGGTTTTCCAGCCGTACAGGCTGGGCGCCCGGGTCTTCAGCATTTTTTTTAAAAAAAGAGGGTTTTTAAGAAGCTGCAATACGGCGCGGCCGGAATTGTCCGGCCCGATGCTTAAAAAAAAAGTCCCCCGGACGGAAAAGTCCTTCAGGACACGCAGCAGATGCGGAACGCCGTTTTTCATTCCCGTGTGCGTGTCCACATCGATTTTTAATCCAAGCCTGCCCATCGATCCTTCCGAATTCAATCCGGTTAAAGCGTTGCCGCCTGGTTTTCCTCCAGAAACGAATTGAGCGTCAGGCGCAGGGATTCCTGCAAACCGATTTTTGGCTCCCAATCGAGCAGTTTTCTGGCCTTTTCGATGCGGGGTTTTCTGGTGTAAATATCCTGATAGCCTTTGCCGTAATAGACATCCGCGGGAATTTCAATAATATCCGAATAAACCGAATCCTGTTGATGGTCGGGGTGCTCCTGAAACAACTTTTTGAGCAGAGCCGCCAGTTCCTTTACCGAACATTCGTTGTCCGGATTGCCGATGTTGATAATCTGATTCTTGCAGACATCTCCTTTGTTTTCCAGAATCTTCATGAGCGCCGCGATGCCGTCGTCCACATAGGTAAAGCAGCGCTTCTGCCGGCCGCCGTCCACCAGATTGATCGGCCGCTTCAACAGCAGCTCGGCGATGAACTGCGTCACGACGCGCGAGCTTCCTTCCTTGGCCGTATCCAGCGAATCGAGCCTCGGCCCGATCCAGTTGAAGGGACGGAAAAGCGTGAATTCCAGGCTGCCCCTCGTTCCATAGGCATAAATCACACGATCCAGAAGCTGTTTGCAGCAGGAATAAATCCAGCGCTCCTTGCGAATCGGCCCGACCGACAGATAGCTTTCGTCTTCGTCAAACTCCGGATCGGCGCAGGCGCCGTAAACCTCCGACGTGGAGGGGAAAACAACGCGCTTGCGGTATTTGACGCACTGCTTGACAATGTTGACGTTCATTTCAAAGTCCAGGTGATAGACGCCGATGGGGTCTTCCACATAGGCCTTTGGCGTGGCGATCGCCACCAGCGGCATGATGACGTCGCATTTTTTGATATGGTATTCAATCCATTCCCGGTTGATGGAAATATCCCCTTCAAGAAAATTGAAGCGGGGATTGTGCAGGGCTGCGCCGATCCGCTCCGTTCCCAGATCCATCCCAAACACCTGCCAGTCCTGCTTCTCAGCCAGAATCCGGTTGACCAGATGATGCCCGATGAACCCGTTGACGCCCAGTATTAAAATCTTCATGTCAGTTTTTTCACCTTTCCCTGTTTAAAATAGTCCCCAATGCCCGCATCCTTCCATCTTGTCCCGGATGCTTCGATCTCCAGAAGCCTTATAGCACCATCGCCGGTTTTCACAAGCACGGATTGCCCGTCGAGGATCACGTCGCCCGGTCCGCCCCCGGCTTTCGACGAAACCGGCCTGGCCCGCCAGATCAGAATTTTCCCGCCGCTTTCCGCAAAGGCAAACGCTCCCGGATAGGGATCCGTTACGGCCCGGATCAGGTTGTAGATGCCAAGGGCGCTCTCACTCCAGAAAATGCGTCCGTCCTCCGGCTTCCGTCCGCCATAATAGCTTCCCCGGGAAAGGTCCTGCTTTATGCGCGGAATATTTCCCTTCTTCATTTCGGGGAGGAGCTCATCGAGCAGCCCGCCTGCCGCCTCGCAGAGCTTGTCGTACAGCGTTCGCGCTGTATCCTCAAAATCGATGCTCACGGCTTTCCGGCCGACGATGTCGCCCGCATCCGGTTTTTCCACCATATAATGCAGCGTGACGCCCGTCTCTTTCTCTCCGTTGACCAGAACCCAGTTGACCGGACACCTGCCCCGGTAAGACGGCAGAAGCGAGCCGTGCAGATTGAAAGATCCTATGCGGGGAATCGCCACAACCTCCGGACGGACCATGTTCCGGTAGTAAAAGGAAAAAAGGACATCCGGCTCAAGGCGTTTGATTTTTTCAATCCACCCCGGCGAGTTGACCGGATCGGTCGTGCAGTCGATTCCCTGCTTTTCCGCCCATTCCTTCACGGAGCCGAACCAGCAGTTTTCCTCCGGGTCGTCCTCATGCGTGAAGACGGCGGCAATCTCAAAGCCGTGCCGCTCGAGGGCCGCCAGCCCCGCCAGCCCCATGTTGTGATAGGCCAGAACAATCGCTTTCACGGACGGTCACCATCAATGCCGTAAACGCGCTCGATGACGAATTCCGGCCTTTTGCGGACTTCCCGAAAGATCCGGCCGATATACTCGCCGA
>CAZVGQ010000007.1:0-19582 GCA_964626775.1 uncultured Smithella sp.
CGGTTCTTGTCGAAGCCATCCGGCAATTTGTCCGTAGAGAGGAGCATGGGGTCAGGTCTTGAAAAATCACTTTATTTGATGCTTTTCAAAATACTTATATTTCAAGACCTGACCCCATCAACCCCATCAACCCATCAACCACAAATTAGTTGCAGTGACGGGCGGCAAGTGATAAAAGCCGCCAGCCATTTTTTGGGAAAGGTTTTGAGAAGTTTGAGTTATGAGGAATAAACTGATTGCCCTGATCGCCCGTTCCGTTGAGGTCTGCAAAGGCAAGGGCTTGCTGCCGGAGGTGGATCTGTCGCGCATTGAAATCGAAGTCCCGGCCAATCCGCAACACGGTGACTACGCCTCCAACGTGGCCATGATTCTGGCCTCTCAGGCCAAACAAAACCCCCGCAAGATCGCCCAGTCGATTCAGGAAAACCTGGATGATTCGGAAGGCCTCCTCGAGAGGACGCAAATCGCCGGTCCGGGATTTTTGAATTTTGTGCTCAAAGATGATTTGTGGCGAAACGTGCTGCGGGATATTCTGGAGCAGAAGGACCGGTTCGGCTGCCTCCCGATCGGTGAAGGAAAAAAGATCCAGTTGGAGTTTGTCAGCGCCAACCCGACGGGGCCTCTGCACATCGGCCATGCCAGGGGGGCGGTGGTGGGCGACGTCCTCTCCAACCTGTTTGAGGCGGAAGGTTACGCCGTTTCCCGGGAATATTACATCAACGATGCGGGAAACCAGATGAACAATCTGGGCAAGTCCGTTCTGTATCGTCTGCGTGAGCTTACGGGGGAAAAAATCGAATTTCCGGACAACTGCTACCGGGGAGATTATATCAAGGAAATCTCCGGGGATATTTTCCGAAAGGAAGGCAGTCGTTGTCTTGGCGAAAACGAGGAGGAGACGATTCAACGCTTCAACGAAATCGCCGGCGCGGTCATTCTTGACGGAATCCGTCAGGACTTGAAGGATTTCGGCGTGACCTTCGACTGCTATTTCAGCGAGAAGGAGCTGTACAGGGAAAACGGCGTCGGACGTCTTCTGGACGACCTGAAGAAGCAGGGCTTTATTTATTCCGACGGGGAGACGCTGTGGTTTAAAACCACCGCCTACGGAGACGACAAGGATCGGGTGGTCATCCGGAAAAACGGAGAGCCAACCTACTTTGCGGCCGACATCGCCTATCATGCCAACAAGTTTTCCCGCGGGTTCGACACGCTGATCGACGTCTGGGGAGCGGATCACCACGGATACATTCCCCGTCTTCAGGCCGCCATTCAGGCGCTGGGACGCGACAAGGACGACCTGAAAATCATTCTGGTGCAACTGGTCAATCTGCTGCGGGCGGGCGAACCGGTGGCCATGTCCACGCGCTCCGGCGAATTCGTCACCTTGCGCGAGGTGCTCGATGAAGTGGGTAAGGACGCCGCGCGCTATCATTTTCTGATGCGCCGGTCGGACAGTCATCTGGATTTTGACCTGGAGGTCGCCAAAAAGCAGTCCAACGAGAATCCGGTCTTTTACGTCCAGTATGCCCACGCGCGAATCTGCAGCATTCTCCGAATGGCGCAGGAGAGGGGAATGCCTCGGCCCGATTTCGCGGCGATCCATTCCTCCCTGCTGGCCGAGCCGGAGGAAAGAATGCTGATCAAAATGATGGCGCGCTTTCCCGAAATGCTGGAAGGCGCGGTCAAAACCCTCGAGGTTCACCGCATCACCTTTTACCTCAACGAGCTGGCGGGCATGTTTCACGGCTACTACAACAAATACAAGGTGGTCACGGAAGATGCGGCGCTTTCGGCCGCGCGCCTCGTGCTGGTCGAGGCGGTGCGCCAGGTGCTGGTCAATGCACTGAAGATTATGGGCGTGGGCGCGCCTGTAAAAATGTAGGGAGAAACCATGGGTTCGGGGAACATCAGGAAATTTGAAATCAGGCTGGGGCAGACCGGATTGATGGTCCTGATCGTCGGAATGGTTGTTCTGTTGTGCCTTTCCTTCCTGTTCGGCGTCGGGGTGGGAAAAAACATCGACACCTATCCCGAAAAAATTTCTTCCCTGCCGCAGCGCTTCCTGGCGCTGTTCTGGCGGCCGGCCAAGATTGCAGGCAGCCGGAATGAGGGGCAAAAAGCAACGGCGCAGACCCAACAGGGCAATGTGGACCTGGCGTTTCATCAGGCGCTGACCAGTTCCAAAACCGTGCCGATTCAACTCCAGCCGGATGCCAAAAAGACGATGGAGGTTGAAGCTTTCGCGGACAGCGAAGCCGCTTCACCGGGGCAGCCCACCTCTTTGCGTCAAAAGGAAAAAGCCGCGTTGGTAAAGACCGAAACGGCGGGGCAGAAGAAGGCCGTCAGTGAAAAAACCGCCGTGGACTCCAAATCCAAAGACAGGGAAGCCGATATGGTCTCCGAATCCTATCAGGTGTATGTGGCGTCCCTGAAGGACAGGGCAAAGGCCGATCAGATTCACAAGATTGTCGCCCGGGCGGGGTATGCCTCGAAAGTTGTGAAAGTGGACCTTAAAGAGAAAGGCCTGTGGTATCGTGTGATCGCCACGGGATTTGATTCAAAGGCCAAGGCCGAGGCCGCGGCCGATAAGCTCTCTAAAAAGGCCAAAACGAAATGCATCGTGCGCGAGGCAACGGCCGGCAAGGCCGGAAAATCCTGACAAACCCGCCCCGCCCGATGCGCCGACTGGGCGAAGCGCGGCCGGCGTGCGAAAATCGAATGAAGGTTTGAAAAATGTTCGAAAGTCTTGCGGAAAAACTGGAAGGTATTTTCAAGAAACTCAAAGGCCGCGGCGTCCTCAATGAGGAAAGCGTCAATGCCGCGCTTCGGGAAATCCGCATGGCGCTTTTGGAAGCGGACGTGAACTTCAAGGTCGTCAAGGATTTTATTGAAGAGGTTCGCGGGCGCGCCGTCGGCAAGGAAGTGCTGGAGAGCCTCACGCCCGGACAGCAGGTGGTCAAGATCGTGCATGACCGCCTGGTGGAACTGATGGGTTCCACCAGCGCCAACATCAAGTTTGGCTCGCGGATTCCCGCGCCGATCATGCTGATCGGCCTTCAGGGCTGCGGAAAAACGACAACGGCCGCCAAGCTGGCGCGGCTGCTGTCCGCGGAAAAAAGGGTTTACCTGGTGTCCGCCGACGTTTACCGGCCCGCCGCGATGGAGCAGCTGGCCGTTCTCGGCCGGCAGATCAAGGCCGGTGTTTTTGAAGCCGGCGCCCTGAAAGATCCCGTAAAAATCTGCGTGGAGGCTCTCGAACAGGCCAGAAGGGAAGGGTACGAGGTTGTCCTGATCGACACCGCCGGCCGGCTGCACATCGACGAGCTGCTGATGGAGGAGCTTCGCCGGATCAAGGAGGCGGTCCACCCGGCTGAAATTCTGTATGTGGCGGACGCAATGACCGGTCAGGATGCGGTCAATGTCGGGGCGAAGTTCAACGAACGGATCGGCATTGACGGCGTCATTATGACGAAGATGGACGGCGACGCGCGCGGCGGGGCGGCCCTGTCCCTGAGAGCCGTTGTGGGCAAGCCGCTCAAATTTGTCGGTGTCGGCGAAAAAATCGACGCACTGGAGGTTTTTCATCCGGAGCGGATGGCCAACCGGATTCTCGGCATGGGGGACATTCTGTCGCTGGTGGAAAAGGCGCAGGCCACCATTGATGAAAAAACGGCCCGGCAGATGCAGGAGAGTCTGCGGAAAAGCGATTTCACATTGGAGGATTTCCGCAACCAGCTCAAACAGATCAAAAAAATGGGCCCCCTGAAGGACATGATCGGGATGATTCCGGGCATGGGCAAAATCAAGGCGCTCAAAGGCATGGAGCCGGATGACGGGGAGCTTGTGAAAATCGCGGCGATCATTGATTCCATGACGAAGAAAGAACGGAACAATTACCTGATCATTGACGGCCGCAGGCGAAAAAGAATCGCTTCGGGAAGCGGGACGACGGTTCAGGACGTCAACCGGCTGCTGAAAAATTACATCGAGATCCGGAAGATGATGAAAAAAATAAATTCCAAAGGCGGCGTGAAGGCGTTGATGAGGAATTTCCCCTTTTAAAATCAAATGAATTATGATAGAAAACAAAACAATTTTTTTTGAAGGAGGTTTGGAGTAAAACTACATGGCAGTCAAAATTCGATTAACCCGCATGGGTGCGAAGGGCAAACCGTTTTATCGTATCGTCGCCGCAGACAAGGCCTATCCCCGCGACGGAAGATTTCTTGAGATCCTGGGAAATTATGATCCCAAGAAAAATCCCGCTGAAATCACTTTAAAGGAAGACAGGGTTCGCGACTGGTTGTCCAAAGGCGCAAAACCGACGCTGACCGTTTCTCATTTATTGAAGACAAAAGGCATCGCCGCCGCCGTCAAATAGCCCGGTGGCTGCCGATCACCAATTAAAAAATACAGGATTAGAACCTCACATCGTTGAACTGAAAAACCCGTAGGAATGTTGAAGCGAATTTTCAGATGCATTAACCAAAACCAGTGGAGGGGCTGACGATGAAAGATCTGATTAAGTATATTTCTCAAGCTTTGGTTGATAATCCTGATCAAGTGGAAGTAACGGAAGTTATCGGCGAGCAGACGTCCGTCATTGAACTGCGCGTGGCCAAGGAAGATTTGGGAAAAGTCATCGGCAAGCAGGGAAGGACGGCCAAAGCCATCCGCACCATTTTGAGCGCCACCTCCGCCAAAGTCCACAAGCGCGCGGTGCTGGAAATCATTGAATAAAGATGGATCTGTTTGTTTTCGGGGAGATTGTCAAAACCCGCGGTCTCCACGGCTGTCTGAAAGCGCTGTCTTTTTTGGAGTCATCGGATCTTCTGGACGGACTGACGCAGGTGTACCTGGAAGACGCGTCCGGCCGGAAAAGCCGGCATGATATAAAAAAAATAAATTCTTCCGGTAAATTTCTTTTTCTGGAAATCAAGGATGTTTCCGATGTGGACGCGGCCCGGGCGTTCGTCGGGTGTAAACTGCTCCTGCCGAGGGAGATGCTGGAACCTCTCCCGGTGAATGAGTATTACTGGCATGATATCATCGGATTGGATGTCTATACGCCGTCAGGCCGTCATTTGGGGCGCATAGAATCCATCTTTCCCACGGGCGCCCATGATATTTACGTCTGCCGGGGAGACCAGGGAGAAATTCTGATTCCCGCTGCGGCCGGCGTTGTAGAACAGGTTGACGTTGCCGGGAAAAAAATGATCATCAATCCTCTGGAAGGCCTTCTGCCGTGATTCGATTTGATGTCTTGTCCATTTTCCCGGAAATGCTGCAATCGCCCCTGGAGTTCAGCCTTCTGAAGAAGGCCCGTGAAAAAGGGCTTATCGAGGTTGGCCTGCATAACATCCGCGATTGGGCGGAAGACAAACACCGCATGACGGACGACGCTCCCTACGGCGGGGGCTGCGGCATGGTCATGAAAGTAGAGCCGGTGGCGCGGGCTGTCGCGGCGGTGAAGCAGACCGGGGAGGCATCGCTGGTTGTTCTGATGACGCCCCAGGGGGAAATCTTTCACCAGGAGATAGCGGCCGAGCTTGCCCGGCAGCAGCAGATCATTCTGATTTGCGGGCGATATGAAGGGTTTGACGAGCGGATTCGGGAAAACCTGGCGGACCGGGAGATCTCGCTGGGCGACTATATTCTGACGGGAGGGGAGCTTTCCGCGCTGGTGGTGATCGATGCGACAGCCAGACTGATTCCCGGCGTGCTGGGAAACGACGCCTCCGCGTCCAGGGAATCTTTTTCGCAGGGGCTTCTGGAATATCCGCAGTACACCCGCCCGGCCGAGTATTCAGGCTGGCGGGTTCCGGAGGTGCTGCTTTCCGGCAACCACGCCCAGATCGAGCGCTGGCAGCGGATCGAAGCGCTTCGCCGCACCTGGCAAAGAAGGCCTGAACTGCTTGAAAAAACGGAGCTCGGCGAGGAAGACAGGAAGCTTTTGGAAAAAATTAAACAGGGCCGGATATAAAGGCTTGATTTTCAGACGGGTTTGGGGTAATGAAACCCACTTTTAAAGGCAGCGTAATTCGTATCTCGAAGGTTGCAGGAGGAACAGGAACATGAATGTATTGGAAATGATTGAAAAAGAACAGATGAGAGGCGATATTCCCGCCTTTAAAACGGGTGACACCGTTAAAGTATATGTGCGGATCATTGAAGGACAGAAGCAGAGAATTCAGGCTTTTGAAGGCGTGGTCATCCGCAAGCGCCGCGGCAACAGCCGGGCGAATTTCACGGTCCGCAAGGTGTCCTACGGCGTTGGCGTTGAAAGAACATTCCCCATGCATTCGCCGGTGATTGACCGTGTTGAAGTGGTCTCCCGCGGAGTGGTCCGCCGCTCGCGTCTGTATTATTTGAGAAGCCTCAGAGGGAAAAAGGCAAGAATCAAGGAAGCCGCCAACAACTGATGCCGTCAATACGGCTTCGTTTTTTTCGATGAATATATTCGAAAAGCTTGCGCAGGTTGAAGGCTATCGAAGCGTCGCCGGTGTTGACGAAGCAGGCCGGGGCCCGTTGGCGGGCCCTGTTGTGGCGGCGGCCGTTATCTTTCCGCCCGAATATTCCAATTCTGAAATCAACGATTCCAAGAAACTGACCGCCTGCAAAAGGGACGAACTCTACCGGATCATCACCGCGGAGGCTGCGGCCGTAGGAGTCGGCGTTGTGGAAGCGGACGTCATCGACCGGATCAATATCCTTCAGGCGTCGCTTCAGGCGATGCGCGAAGCGGTGCTGGACCTTGAGGTGAAGCCGGATTATCTTTTGATTGACGGGCTTCACCCGATCGACTTCGACGCGCCGCAAAAGGCGATCGTCAAAGGGGATTCGCTCAGCGTGTCCATCGCCGCAGCGTCCATCATCGCCAAGGTTTCCCGCGACCGGATCATGGAGATGTATCACCGCCAGTTTCCCCAGTACAACTTTCTGCAGAACAAAGGCTACGGCACGGCCGGGCATCGAAAGATCCTTCAGGAAATCGGCATGTGTAAAATTCACCGCCGTTCCTTTCATTTAAAAAACAAAAATCTTCCGCAAACCGCGCTGGACTGGTCTGAATGAACGATCTCAAAGACAGGCGAAAAATCATCACCGGCAAAACCGGAGAAGGGATTGCCGCGGGTTTTTTGACGCAAAACGGTTATCAGATTCTCGATGTCAATTACCGCTGTCCCATCGGTGAAATCGACATCGTTGCCCGCGAAAGGGACGAACTGGTGTTTGTGGAAGTCAAGACGCGAAAATCAAGCGCGATGGGCTACCCTGAGCAGGCGGTGGGCACGGCCAAACAGAAAAAAATGTCCCAACTGGCGCTGTGGTATCTGCGGGACCAAAAGGTCAGAGACGCCCCCGTCCGCTTTGACGTGGTGGCCATTCTGCTGCTTCCGTCCGGAAACGACATCCGTCTGATCCGCAACGCTTTCGACTTTATTTCCCTTGGATAACCATCCTTTTCCCGCGCTTTTTTGCCGCAGCGGAGGTTCCGGGCCTTAGAAGCGGGTCAGGGCCGGTTTGCCGATGGGAAACACGTTGAAACCGATCTCAAAGCACTTCCGGTGATCGACGATGTTGCGGCCGTCGAACAGGAAGGCGGGTTTGACCATGGATTTGTAAATTTTCCGGTAATCGAGCTTCCGGTAGGCCTCCCAGTCCGTCATGACGGCCAGCGCATGGCAGCCAGCCGCCGCCCGGTAGGGGTCTTCGACGTAGCTGACCTTGCCTTTTTCATGCGCCAGATCGGCGGCGGCGTTGGAAAGCGCCTGAGGATCGGAAATGACCACTTCGGCATGCTCCGCCAGCAGTTTTCGGGTGATGTGGATGGCCGGGCTTTCTCTGGTGTCGCCGGTGTCGGCTTTAAAGGCAAACCCCAGGACGCAGATTTTTTTCCCGGCCAGCGTGTTGAACATGGATCGCAGGATATTGGCGATGAACCGGTCCTGCTGGTATTCATTGATTTTGACGACGCTTTCCCAGTAGGCGGCCACTTCCGGCAGACCGTAAAAACGGCACAGGTAAACCAGGTTGAGGATGTCTTTCTTGAAGCAGGATCCGCCGAAGCCGATGCCCGCCTTTAGAAATTTGGCGCCGATGCGGCTGTCCGTGCCCACGGCGTGCGCGACTTCGGAGATGTCGGCGTCCGCCTTTTCACAAAGCGCCGATATGGAATTGATGGAGGATACCCGCTGCGCCAGAAAGGCGTTGGCCACCAGTTTGGAAAGTTCGGCGCTCCAGATGTTCGACGTGATGATCTTTTTTCGCGGCAGCCAGCGGGTGTAAATTTCCACAAGCGCCGCGCGGGCGGCCAGTCCGCTTTTGGTTTCGCGCGAACCGATCAGAACCCGGTCGGGATTTTCCAGATCGTTGACGGCGGTTCCTTCCGCCATGAATTCCGGATTGGAAAGGACGTCAAACGTGACGTTTTTCTTTCCCGACGACAGAATCCGTTCCATGGCCTGCGCCGTTTTGATCGGCAGCGTGCTTTTTTCAATGACGATTTTCGAGGTTTTCGAATTTTCGAGAATCTGCCGGGCGGTTTTTTCCCAGTACTGCAGGTCGGCGGCCATGCCGGCGCCCGCGCCGAAGGTTTTGGTCGGTGTGTTGACGCAGACGAAAATGATGTCGTTTTCCTGAATTTGCGCTTCGACGTCCGTGGAAAAGAAAAGATTCCGGCCGCGCGTTTTCCGGACGATGGCGTCGAGGCCGGGTTCATAGACGGGAAGCCTGTCCGAGTTCCAGGCGGCGATGCGCTCGGGATTGATGTCAACGACGGTCACTTTATAGTCCGGGCATTTGGAGGCGATCATGACCATGGAGGGGGCTCCGACGTAGCCGGCGCCGATGCCGAGGATTTTTTTCTTGAATTTCATATTTTCCGTTTCCTTCCGATGCCGCTAGGCTGTTTTCAGAATTTCCTTGAAATACGCGATCGTGCCGGCGAGGCCCTGTTCCAGGGAAATGCCGGGCTGCCAGCCCAGTTTTTCCCGCGCCAGTGTGATGTCGGGTTTGCGCTGCGACGGATCATCGGACGGCAGCGGCTGAAAGACGATCTTCGATCGGCTGCCCGTCAGATCAATCACCCGCCGGGCCAGCTCCAGAATGGTGAATTCGACGGGATTGCCGAGGTTCACCGGACCGAAAAAATCGTCCGGCGCGTTCATCAGCCGGATCAGTCCGTCGATCAGATCGCTTGCGTAACAGAAGGAGCGCGTGTGGCTGCCGTCGCCGTAAACGGTGATGTCCCGGTTCTGCAGGGCCTGAAGGATGAAGTTGCTGACGACGCGTCCGTCGTTGACGGCCATGCGCGGCCCGTAGGTATTGAAGATGCGGGCGATTCTGGTGTTGACGGCGTTTTGCCGCCGGTAGTCCATCATCAGGCATTCAGCGGCCCTCTTGCCTTCGTCATAGCAGCTGCGGATGCCGATGGGATTGACGCGGCCCCAGTAGGATTCCTGCTGGGGGTGGACATCCGGATCGCCATAGACTTCCGAGGTGGACGCCTGAAGAACCTTTGCCCGGGTCCGTTTGGCGATTCCCAGGACGTTGATGGCCCCCATGACATTGGTTTTGATCGTCTTGATGGGATTGAACTGATAGTGCACGGGCGAGGCCGGACAGGCGAGGTTGTAAATTTCGTCCACCTCCAGATAGATGGGGTTGATGATATCGTGCCGGATCAGTTCGAAATGCGTCTGTCCCATCAGGTGGGCGATGTTGTTTTTATGGCCGGTAAAAAAATTGTCCAGGCAGATCACATCATGGCCATCGCTCAAAAGGCGTTCACACAGATGGGAACCTAAAAAACCTGCTCCGCCGGTAATTAAGATTCGTTTCATGTTGGGTTTGCTGTTCTTCCCGGTAGTATTTTATTTTTGTCTCTGCTAATAAAGCCGAAGGACCGAGATGTCAACCATAAAAAAGGGTCTGAAAGGCGGCGGAATGGACAAAGCGAATGGAGTTCTTTATATGGTGGCCACGCCGATCGGCAATCTGGAGGACATTACCCTTCGGGCGCTGCGCGTTCTTAAGGAAGTGGACCTGATTGCCGCGGAAGACACCCGCCGTTCCGGAATCCTGCTTTCCGCGTATGAGATCAAAACACCGTTGATCAGCCTGCACGAGCACAACGAAAAGGAACGCAGCCGGGTGGTGCTTTCCAGGCTGCGGGACGGACTGAGCGTCGCGTACGTTTCCGACGCCGGCACGCCCTGCGTTTCCGATCCCGGCCATCATCTGGTTTGTGTTGCCCGGGAGAACGGCATTCGTGTCGTGCCCGTTCCGGGGGCTTCCGCGCTGCCTGCGGCTCTGTCGGTTTGCGGATTTGACGCCGAGCCGTTTTTGTTCTGCGGCTTTTTGCCTCCCAGGCAAAACCGGCGCCGCCGCTTTCTGGAGTCCGTCGGCAAGGAAGAATATACGATCATTTTCTATGAGTCTCCGGCCCGAATCCGCGAAACCCTGGAAGATGCGCTGGACATTCTGGGGGACCGGCAGGCCGTTGTGGCGCGAGAACTGACCAAATGGTTTGAAGAGATTCAGCAGGGGCAAATTTCAGACCTGTTGACGCGGGCGTCCAACGCAAAAAGCAAAGGGGAATTTACGGTAATGGTGCGGGCCGCCGTCCGAAAGCCCGTGCCGCTTTCGGAGGATGAGATTCAGGAGGCGCTTCTGAAAATTCGCTCGAAGAACCCCGTTTCGCTGCGGGATGCGGTTACGGAAGCGGCAAGGCAGACCGGAATGCCCAGAAAAAAAATATACGATGCGGCCATCAAAATCCGCCGGGAATTTTCCTAGACGCGACGGGCCGCCGCGATTTACATATTGCTTGAAGAGTTGTCTTCTCTATGCTAATTCCGTGTCGAAAGGGAGTTGCCATGAAAGTCCGTCCGGTTTTTTTCGCACTGATCATGATGCTTTGCGCAGGTCTTGGCGCCTGTTCGTCGCGCTCTCCGGAGACGCTCAAAAACGATGCCGATCCCAAAGCGGTGAATATGGTGGCCCTGCTGCCGGTGGAAAACCAAACCGGAGACGTCAGGGCGTCGAAAATGCTTCGACTCAAAATATCGGACGAGCTTCGCTTCAAAGGTTATCCGCAGGTGGCGATCGATGTCATCGACGACCGCCTGGCGGCTCTGGCGGGCGCTAAGGAAGCGGGGAAAAATGACGCCGTTTCTCCGGCGTTCATTCGGGAAATGCTGGGCGCGGACGCCGCCATGTACTGTTGTCTGATGGAAAGCAAAGCGGCAAAAAAAATATTTTATACGCCGGTAACCGTGTCGGTCCGGTGTGAACTGCGCAGCACGGCAACGGGCGAAACCCTGTGGAACGCGCAGGGCAAATCAACCGGTCGAAGTTTCGACCTCAGAGGCAAGACGCTGGACATGAAGACGGCCGGAGATTTGGAAGCGGTTCTGGAAGAGGTGGTGGACCAGGTCATGGAATCGTTGCCGTACGGGCCGAGATTAAGAGGGTAGTGCATCGCGGCGTTTCAGCAAAACAAGATCAAAACCTGTTTGGGGAAAGACATCAAAGGAGAAGACAATGAGCAAGGGAACCAGAATCATCGTGGCCGTCCTTCCGGTATTGCTGCTGTTTGGTTTCGCGCAGGCCCAGACGCCGGTTACCGTTAAAATGACAAAAGGACAAGCGCAGGTTACGTCTCTGACGGGGAAGGTTTCCATGGTCTGCGCGGGGCAAACGGAGGCGGTTGATCTGAAAACCTATGATTTCATCAAGCCCGGATGCGAAGTGTCCACGGGCGCGGACGGTCGGCTGGAAATGGTTTTGCCGGACAGAAGCGTCGTTCGTTTTGCCCAAAAGACAAAATTCAAACTGGTTCAGGCGGATATCGGCGCCCGGGGGAGCCGCTCCGTCGGGATTTCCATGACGCTGGGGAAAATCTGGACGAACGTGCGCAAGTCCCTGGTGGGCGGCGGCGACCGGTTTGAAATTTCCTGTCAGAACGCCGTGGCGGGGGTTCGCGGCACCGTTTACCGCATGGATGTCGAAACGGACCAGTCCGCCGTGGTCAAGGTTTATGACGGCGAAGTCAGTGTCGCGGGCGTTTCCCGAACACAGCAGCCGCGGCCGCCGACCGCGCTGGGGCCTCCCCAACCGGTTTCCGGACCGACGGTGATTGAAGGGCCGAAACCCGTCACCATGGAACAGTGGGTGTATATTGTCCGGTCCATGCAGCAGATTCAGATCACCTCCGACGGCCGGGCCCTGAAGCCCAGGGATTTTACGGAAGAAGAGGACATGGATGACTGGGTGAAATGGAATAAACAGAGAGACAAGCAATTCGAGCAATAACTTGAAAAGCCGGATGTGTAGATGAATATTCCCAATTTTCTATCTCTTTTGCGGATTATCCTGGTTCCGGTGTTTGTCATTTTTGTGATCCAGGCGGAATATGACCGGGCATTGATCACGTTTGTCATCGCCGGTTTGACCGACGCGCTGGACGGAACGCTGGCGCGGCTTTTAAATTGCCAGACCGTTCTGGGCGCCTATCTCGATCCCATTGCCGATAAACTGCTGCTGGTTACCAGTTTTATCATGCTGGCCATTTTTGGCCTTATTCCCGCCTGGCTGGCGGTCGTGGTCATCAGCCGCGACTTCATTATCCTGCTGGGAATCGCAATATTCTCTCTGATTTCGATTCCTTATGAAATCAAGCCGGCGATCGTCGGCAAGGTCACCACGGCCCTGCAGGTGGCCACCATTTTTTTTGCTCTGCTGTACAAGGCGGTGACGCATGACTTCGGATATTACTGGATCACCGGGCTTTTCTGGAGCACGGCTTTTTTCACGTTTATTTCCGGTGTGGTTTACATTTTGCGGGGAATAAGGATACTGAATAAATCCGCACCCGAAGAGGCGAAAAAGTAAGATATTTGCTTGACACAAAAGCGTTTTACTGCTAGGTCACCTAGCGCAAAAGTTGCAGACAGGCAAGTAGCTCAGGGGGAGAGCGCCATCCTGACGCGGTGGATGTCCAGGGTTCAAATCCCTGCTTGCCTACCATTTTTATATTCGCGCATATGCCGTTCGTGCCGATAACAGAAAAGGGCATCAGCAAAATGGTGATGCCCTTTTAAAATGATTGAAAATTCAGAGATCCGCTGATTGAAATGATGAATATAAAAGTAATTTTCCCTGACCGATCGGAGCAGACGCTTCCGGCGGGCGTGTCCGTAGCCGAGGCCATCGGAAGCTGGAAGAAAGAGGCGCTTGCCGCCGCCGTCGCCGCAACCGTAAACGGCGCTTTGGTCGATCTGAACGTTGCGCTTGCGGAAGACGCAAAAGTTGAAGCCATTGATATTGCCTCCAAAAAAGGCCTTTCCGTATTGCGCCACAGCATTTCTCACGTGATGGCGCAGGCAGTACAGGATGTGTTTCCAGGCGCAAAAGTGACGATCGGTCCTTCCATTGAGGACGGGTTTTACTACGATTTTGAATATGCCGAAACCTTTACCCTGGATGATTTTGAAAAAATCGAAAAAAGAATGAAGGAGATCGTCGCGGCCGATTATCCTTTTGTCCGCGAGGAGCTGCCCCGCGAAAAGGCGGTGGAGCTGTTTGCCGGGAAGGGCGAAGATTACAAGGTGGAGCTGATTCGCGATCTGCCCGCGGATGTATCCGTGGTCAGCCTCTACAAAGACGGGGATTATGTTGATTTATGCCGTGGCCCGCACATTCCGCGGACCGGCATGATCAAAGCCTTCAAGCTGCTGAGCGTGGCAGGCGCCTACTGGCGCGGCGATGAGCGAAACAAGATGCTTCAGCGCATATACGGCACGGGCTTTGCCGACGAGCAGGCCCTTCAGGATTATCTGACGCTCCTGGAAGAGGCCAAAAAGAGAGATCACCGGCGTCTGGGCAAAGAACTCGATTTGTTTCAGGTGAATGACGAAGCAGGCGCGGGGCTGGTCATCTTCCATCCCAAGGGCATGCTGCTTCGGTACATCATCGAAGAGTGGGAAAGAAAAGAGCATTTGAAGCGCGGCTACGACATGGTGATGGGGCCCCAGATTCTGAAAGTGGATCTGTGGAAGAAATCCGGCCATTTCGATCACTACCGCGACAACATGTATTTTACCGAAGTGGACGAGCAGACTTACGGCATCAAGCCGATGAACTGCCTGTCGCACATGCTGATCTACAAATCCAAGATTCGAAGCTACCGGGATCTGCCGCTGAGGTATTTCGAACTCGGCACCGTCCATCGCCACGAAAAGACCGGCGTTCTGCACGGCTTGATGCGGGTGCGTCAGTTCACCCAGGATGACGCGCATATTCTGTGCATGCCCGAACAGCTGAACGCGGAAATCCGCGCCATCGCCGATTTTGTCAGTTACGCGATGGGCATTTTCGGTTTTGAATATGAAGTGGAGCTCAGCACAAGGCCGGAGCATTCCATCGGCTCCGAAGCGGACTGGGATCTGGCGACGCACGCGCTGGAAAATGCTCTCAAGGACAATAACATTACCTATGACGTCAATGAAGGCGACGGCGCGTTTTACGGCCCGAAAATCGATTTCAAGCTCAAGGACGCCCTGAAGAGAAAATGGCAGTGCGCGACGATTCAGTGCGATTTTACGCTGCCGGAACGGTTCGACCTGAGCTACATCGGCCCCGACGGCGAAAAGCACCGCCCCGTGATGCTGCACCGGGTCATTCTTGGGGCCATCGAGCGGTTCATGGGCGTTCTCATCGAACATTACGCCGGGGCGTTTCCGGTATGGCTGGCGCCCGTGCAATGTGTTGTGCTGACGGTCACGGACAAGCAGATTCCTTACGCCGGCAAGGTGTATGACCAGTTGATCGGGGCCGGCGTGCGTTGTGAAGCGTATTTCGACAACGACAAACTGGGGTATAAAATCCGCCAGGCGCAAATGCAGAAAATTCCCTACATGCTGGTCATCGGCGACAAGGAAGTGGCGGCCGGGACCGTGGCGCCCAGAGCCCGCGACGGTCGGAATCTCGGCGCGCTGCCGGTGGAGGAATTCATTGCTCTGGTTCGGGACGCGTGTGAACAAAAGAAATAACCATTGACTTTAGGATGGATTACCTTAGGAGGTGCCGTATAGCTAAGGATTTAAGGATCAACCGAGAAATCAGGTCGGCAAACGTCAGAGTCATCAACGAAGAAGGCCAGCCCCTGGGCGTGATTGCCCTGGAGGAGGCGATGGCCCATGCGGAAAGGGCCGGTCTGGATTTGGTGGAAGTATCGGCCAATGCCGATCCGCCCGTCTGTAAAATCATGGACTACGGGAAATTCCGCTACAAGCAGAGCAAAAAAATTCACGATGCCCGGAAAAGCCAGACGGTGATTCATGTCAAAGAAATCCGATTGCGGCCCAAAACGGAATCGCATGATTTGCAGGTCAAGATCAAGCATATCAAAAAGTTTTTGGAGCAGAAAGACAAGGTAAAGATATCCATGATTTTCCGGGGGCGTGAGATCGCCTTTACCGAGATCGGCCGCAAAATCATGGAGCAGATCAAAGCGTCGCTGGTCGATGAGTGCATTATGGACCAGGAGCCCCGGCTGGAAGGCCGGAGCATGGTGATGATTGTTTCACCGAAAAAATAAATCCGCGAGAAGCAAAGAATGAGGTGAGAATATGCCAAAAATGAAAACACATCGGGGAGCGGCCAAACGTTTTTCCGTGACCGCGAAGGGGAAGGTCAAGCGCAGCAAGGCGTTTGCCAGCCACATCCTCACGAAGAAAACCACCAAAAGAAAAAGAACGCTGAGGAAAGCCGCGCTGGTGCATGGCGCCAATGAAAAAGCCATCAAGCGGCTGATACCTTATTTGTAGGCCGTCCGTCGACGGAAGTTGTTTTATCATTGAGGAGAGTAAAAGAAAATGGCTAGGATCAAAAGAGGCGTCACCGCCAGGAAGAAAAGAAGAAAAATTTTAAAAATGGCCAAAGGGTTTTTCGGAGCCCGCAGCCGGCTCATCAGAACCGCAACGGAAGCCGTCAACAAGGCCATGAGCTATGCCTATCGCGACCGCAGGGGCCGCAAACGGGAGTTCCGCGCATTATGGATTGCCCGGATTAACGCCGCCGCCCGCCTGAATCAAATTTCCTACAGCCGCCTCATGGACGGTTTGAAGAAGGCGAACATCGGCCTGGATCGCAAGATTCTGGCGGAGCTGGCCGTCAATGACCCGAAGGATTTCGCCCGGATTGTCCAGATGGCCAAAGGCGAGCAGGCGGCATGATTGCGGATCTTCAACATCTGGAAAAGAATGCCCTGGCCGAACTGGAAAAGACCGGCTCCGAGGATTCGATTCTGGCTGTGAGAACAAAATACCTCGGCCGTAAAGGCCTTCTCACCGGCTTGCTGAGAAATATCTCTTCCGTGCCGGCCGAAGAAAGGCGTTCTTTCGGAAAGCGCTGCAACGAAGTCAAGGAGCTTCTGGAAAAAACCATCGAAGAAGCCCTCCGGCGCCGGACGGAGGATCAAAAGGACGGGATGCTGGCCGGCCAGCAGATTGACGTCACCCTGCCCGGCAGAGGCATCCGCGCGGGCAGCGTCCATCCCGTGGTTCAAATTCGCCGGGAAATTTGCGATATTTTCGCGGCTTTTGGATTCTCCGTGGTCGAGGGGCCGGAAGTCGAGCTCGACTACTACAACTTCGAAGCGCTCAACATTCCCAAAGATCATCCCGCCCGGGACATGCAGGACACCTTCTACATTGAAGAAAATATGGTGCTGCGCACGCATACCTCGCCCGTTCAGGTCCGGATTATGGAGAAGGTAAAGCCACCCGTGCGCATTTTGTCGCCGGGGCGGGTGTACCGTCCGGATTCCGATGTTTCCCACACGCCGATGTTTCATCAGGTTGAAGGATTGCTGGTGGATCGCGGCGTCAGTTTTGGCGATCTGAAAGGCATTCTGACCGCTTTCTTGAGGAAAGTCTTCGGGGAAGACACGATCCTGCGCTTTCGTCCCAGTTTCTTTCCCTTCACGGAACCGTCCGCGGAGGTCGACATCCGCTGCGTCATGTGCGGCGGCAAGGGATGCCGCGTCTGCGGACAGTCCGGGTGGCTGGAGATTCTGGGCTCCGGCATGGTCGATCCCGCCGTTTTTCAAAACGTCGGCTACGATCCGGAACGCTATACCGGTTTCGCTTTCGGCATGGGCCTGGAGCGCATGGCCATGCTCAAATACGGCATTTCCGACATCCGTCTTTTGTTTGAAAACGATATTCGATTCCTGAAGCAATTTTAGGAGAACGTGTTTGCATGCTGGTCAGTCTGAAATGGCTTAAAGATTATATCGATTTGGAACTCTCCGCGGAGGAGCTTGCGGACCGGCTGACCATGGCCGGCCTGGAAGTGGACGAGATTCAAACGCCGGCCCCCAAATTTTCCGGCGTCGTGGTTGCAAAAATTTTATCCGTCCGGCCGCATCCCAACGCGGACAAGCTTTCTTTGTGCGATGTCACCGACGGCGCGCAAATCCATCCGATCGTCTGCGGCGCCAAAAATATTCACGCGGGTGACGTGGTTCCGCTGGCAAAAACCGGCGCGGTCATTCCCGGCGGATACACCATCAAATCCACCACGCTGCGCGGAGAAAAATCCGAGGGCATGCTCTGCTCGGAGGCGGAACTGGAAATCGGCGATGATGCGTCCGGCATCCTGCAGCTGCCGGCCGAACTCGCGTTGGGAAGGCCTTTGGAAGAAGCCCTGGACCTGGGCGACACGGTCCTGAACGTCGGCATCACGCCCAACCGTTCCGATTGCCTGAGCATGATCGGCATGGCCCGCGAAGTGGCCGCCCTGACCGGAAAGAAAATGAAAATGCCCGATGTGCGCATCCTCGAGTCGGCGGAAGATGTGTCTGTGCTCTCTTCAGTGACGATTGAAGACGCGGATTTGTGCCCGCGGTACACGGCCCGATTGATTCAAAATGTGACCATCGGCGACTCTCCCGTCTGGATGAAGACCCGTCTTGAAGCCGCCGGGTTGCGCGCCATCAACAATGTGGTGGACGTGACCAATTTTGTCATGCTGGAAATGGGACAGCCCCTCCACGCGTTTGATTTTCGCTTTCTGGAAGAGGGGCGCATTGTGGTGCGCAAATCAAAGCCCGGCGAGGAATTCATATCGCTCGATGAGAAAAGCCGCCTCCTTCCCGAAAATACACTGCTGATTTGCGACGGAAAAAAGCCGGTGGCCATTGCCGGAATCATGGGAGGCCTGAATTCCGAGGTCAAGGAGGACACCCGGACCATTTTTCTGGAAAGCGCCTATTTCAATCCCTCGTCCATTCGCCGTTCGTCGCGGCGTCTGGGCATGCCGACGGATGCCGCTTTTCGCTTTGAAAGGGGCATTGACCCCGAAGGCGTCGTCCGCGCGCTGGATAGAGCGGCCCGGTTGATCGCGGAGCTTTCCGGCGGCGTGGTCTGCAGGAATTACCTGGACGAATACCCGGCAAAAATCAAGGCGGTTGAAAATATTCCCCTTCGAATGGACCGCATTCGGCAGGTGATCGGCGCGGCCGTTCCGGCCAGAGAAGCGGTTCGCATTCTGAAAAGCATCGGCATGACATTGCGCCGGGAAGGCAAGGGGACCTATCGGGTGACGCCGCCCTCCTATCGCGTGGATATTGAAAGAGAAATCGACCTGATTGAGGAAATTGCTCGCCTGTACGGGTATGACCGTGTGCCTTCGACGCTGCCGTCCGTTTCGGTATCGGAGACCCAAGCCATTCCCCGCCTGGCGCTGGAAGAGAGAATCCGCCGGTTGCTGACGGGCTCCGGCTATTCGGAAATCATTAATTACAGCTTCACGTCTCCTGACTCCGTCGAAGCGCTCGGCCTCCCGCCGGAAGATGAAAGGCGCCGTTTCGTGGTCATCAGGAATCCTCTGACGGAAGACCAGTCCGTCATGCGCACAACGCTGGCGTACGGCCTTCTGGAAACGCTGAAGAAAAATCTTCGCAACGCCTCTTTCAATCTGAAGCTCTTTGAAATGGGGAGGACCTTTTTCAAGCGGCAGGACGGAGAGCTGCCGGAAGAAAGAAATATTCTGGCGGCGCTCACCGCGGGCAAGGCCTCGGACGACCTCTGGGGATCGAAAGTCAGCGTTGATTTTTATGATCTGAAAGGCTCTCTGGAAAATATTTTTCAGGACTTGAAGCTGGATTCATGCCGCTGCCGGATAAAAAAGCCGGAACCCTTTCTGCATCCCGGGCAGTCCTGCGGCGTGTATATGGGCGATGTCCAAATCGGTTTTCTGGGGAAGGCGCACCCGGATGTCCTGAAAAAAATGGACATCAAGAGTGACGCCTATCTGTTTGAAATCAATCTTGATTTGCTCGGCAAACAGGCTGGCCGGCGCATTCGATACCGGGAGATATCCAAATTCCCGGCCGTTTCTCGCGATGTCGCTTTTGTGCTTCCGGAGTCCATGGAATCCGAGAAAATGCTTGAAATTGTTTTGAATCAACATGAAGATTTGCTTGAAAATGTTTCCATTTTTGATATATACGCTGGCAAAGGTCTTGAAGAACGAACCAAGAGTCTGGGGTTGAGGTTTTCCTACCGCG
>CAZVGQ010000008.1:0-19341 GCA_964626775.1 uncultured Smithella sp.
AGGCTTTACCGCCACTCTCTGGGGCAATCTGGATACGAATCCCTATTCGGCCGGAAATGCAAGACATTCCTCCAACTGGACGGAAACGGATTTCATCCTTTCCTATGCGCGTGAATTCGGCATCGTAAAGGCAGGCGCAGGCTACATTTATTACGGTCTGGCCGGCATGACGTCAAACGGGACGGATCTGCTCGATGCGCAGGAGTTCTTCGTCTCGCTGGGCCTCGACACTCTTCTGGCGCCGACGCTGACCATTTACAAGGAAATCGATCATTACCATCAATGGTACGCGACGCTGGGCGTCTCTCATACCTTCAGTCTTCATGAAAGAGTCGGTTTGAAACTGGCGGCGCAGGCAAGCTATCTGAAAAGCGAAGATGAAACCACCTATCCGAAATTCAACAGTGACTCCATCGCGACGGCGGACAAATTCAACAATTTCCATGACGGAGTCGTAACCATTTCCCTGCCGCTTGTCATGACCGGGAATCTGACCATTACGCCGACCGCCTCCTGTGTGTTTCCGCTTTCCGAAGATGCGAAATATGAGATGAGGGCGCGGGGCTTGAAGAGCACGGCCAATCCATCCGACAGGGACAGTTACTACGTTTATGGCGGCATAACATTAAGTTTGACGTTCTGATGTCGTACTGCAAATCATTTTAGAACAAGGGGTTACAACCACCGCTGAAGGGTGGCAAGACCCCTTGTTCTTTCATGCATGCGCCCTTTGAAGATATCGGCAGCATCCGTTCGTGGCTTATGACTGCCGGCCACACCATCACCTGCACGCTTTTTTTTTAAATCGGCAACCCTGCCCGCTTTGACGGAAATCTTGTTCGCCGTCTGATGGACAAGATCCTTACTTTCCCGGTACGAACAGCCTGATTACGAATTCCTGCGTTCATCAATATCCCCGGGATACATCATGGCGCCCGGACCACGCTCGCGTGTCCGAACCCGAATGACATCTTCGACAGGTGTCACAAAAATAATGCCGTCGCCCGTTTCGCCCGTGTACGCCGATTTGAGAATCGCTTCCAGCGCGGCGTCCAGATTGCGCGTGTTTAAAACGATGTTGATTTGTATTTTGGGAAGCATATTGACCTGATAGGTACCGGCGCGTCCAACCAGTTGAACGCCGCCCTGCCTGCCATGTCCCCGCACTTCAAACGTGTTCATGCCCACAATTCCAATCTCTTTGAGGGCATCGATAACATCGTTTACCTTATCTTCACGAATGATCGCCTCGATTTTTTTCAGCATGGTAAAATCTCCAATAAAGAATTCTATGGATTGCCAATCTATAAATGATTGTTTTGATCCGTTAGTAGGATCGCTCCCCATGGGAACTGATATCCAGTCCCACGTCTTCTTCGATCGGACTTACCCGTAATCCGATGCTCATATGGAGTGCCTTGGCCAATCCATAGGTCATTCCGAAAGAGAATATGATGGTGGCCGCCACAGCCGTGATCTGGATGCCAAGCTGGGCGGGATTGCCGAAAAACAAGCCGTTGGCGCCATCGGCGTTGACGGCCATGGTGGCGAACAATCCCGTGGCGATGGTGCCCCACGCACTTCCCATACCATGACAGGCCCAGACATCCAGTGATTCATCCAGTCTGCGTCTTTCCCGAAAACGCATTGCGTAATACGCAAGGGGCGCGGACACGGCACCGATAACCATGGCGGCCAAAGGCGTAACAAAACCGCTGGCCGGAGTCACCGCCGCCAGACCGACAACCATCCCCGTTGCGATCCCCAAGGTGCTGGGCCTTCCGTCAAGCCAGGAAAGCATCATCCAGACCAGACCGGCGGCGGCGGCTGAGGTGTTGGTTGTAACGAGAGCATTTACCGCCACACCATTGGCCCCCAGGGCGCTGCCCGCGTTAAAACCGAACCAGCCGACCCACAGCAATCCGGTTCCCAAAACCGTCAGTGGAATATTATTCGGCTCCATCGGAACCTTTCCGTGGCCTTTTCTCGGACCGATAACCAGCGCAAACGCCAGAGCTGAAAAACCTGCGGAAATATGCACAACCGTCCCGCCTGCAAAATCGAGAACGCCCATTTCCTTCAGCCACCCCCCCTGTCCCCAGACCCAGTGGCAAAGCGGGTCATAGACCAACGTCGCCCAGAGAAGACTGAAAAGCAGGAAGCTTTTAAATTTTACCCGTTCAACGAAAGCACCTGTAATGAGCGCGGGAGTGATCACGGCAAACATCATCTGAAAAGAGGCAAAAAGTTCATGCGGGATGGTTTTAGCATAGGCGGCATTAGGCTCGGCGCCAACGCCTCGAAAACCAAGAAAATCCAAGCCCCCGATCAATCCGCTGATATCGGGTCCGAAGGCCAGAGAATATCCGTAAAGCACCCACTGAACTCCGATCAGCGACATGAAAATATAGCTCATCGTTAGCGTAGAAAGAACATTTTTCCTCCGCACCATGCCGCCATAAAAAAACGCCAAAGCCGGCGTCATCAAAAGAACAAGAGAACAACACACCAATATCCAGGCTGTATCGCCCGCGCTGATTTGAATACTCATGATATCCACATCCCCTCCGTCTATATAAGGGAATGCACGGCAGCAATTATCCTGCCATAATATATTCGCTATTCAATACAAGATGTTATGAGATTTATACTAAATCAGCAGCGCGCATTGCGGATACAATTATGTCTGTTTGTGTCCAAAACGGACAAACGTGTATTCTTTCGAAAATCAATTGAATTACATAAACATTTGAATATAAAAGGCAATCTCAAATTCATCCGCTGGCACGACCATTGCTGACGGTTCATCTGTGATATCCGTCGGGAAAGCGAGCGCTTTTCAGCTTACGCCGGCTTCGTTTTTTTACTGAGGGGTCGTCTAAAGGTAGGACGCCAGGTTCTGGCCCTGAAAATTGAGGTTCGAGTCCTTGCCCCTCAGCCATTTGTTCCATTTTGAAAGGCAAATGCTGATGAAACTCATCATCGCCATCGTACAATCCGACAAGCTCAAAGACGTCAAACAGGCATTGCGTGACGTAAACGTGGGCAAAATCACGGTTTCCAAAGTGGTCGGCTGCGGCGCGCAGGTCGGGAAAACCGACACGCGCGACGGGGTCATTACCAATGGAGACCTCCTCGACCGGGTGCGCTTTGAAATTGCCGTAAACGACGACTATGTCAAGCCCACGCTGGAAGCCGTCATTCAGGGAGCGCGCACCGGCAGTATCGGCGACGGTAAAATTTTCATCGTTCCTCTGGAGGAATGCATTCGAATCCGCACGGGAGAAACCGGCCGGCTGGCCATTGGATGAACTTCCCCGAGGTTGCCGTAAAACAATAGTTTGCTTTCTTTTTTTTATCCAACAGACAAATTGGTTTTCTCTTTGCATTAGCCTGCAGAGACGGACAAAATACAGGTTGATATTCGTACAAATTTGTTACATTGTACCGTAGCGGGTCAGAAAACGACCGGTAAAAGCCCGATGCCGAACCAATGGAGCGAGACAACGTGAGCATCCACAGTTATGAAGAATTAGCGGCCCTGCATGCCATATCCAAAATCCTGGCGCAGCCGATGGATTTGAGAGATCAACTGGAACAAATCCTAAATGAGATGAGTTTGCGCCTCGGAATGCAGCGCGGCATGATATCGCTTCTGGATCACGAGAAAAAAGAGGCGTGGCTGGACATTGCCCACGACGTCAACATTGACGGCATGGAAGTGACCTACAAGCCGGGGGAAGGCATTACCGGCAAGGTGGCGGAGACCGGCCGCCCGATGGCCGTGGCGAATCTGGGGCAGGAAGCCCACTTTCTGGACCGCACCGGAGCGAGGCGTCATCTGAACCGCGCCGAACTTTCCTTTTTATGTGTTCCCATCATCTATGACGCAAGCGTAGTCGGAGTTTTGTCCGCCGACAAGGTGGCCAAACAGGTCGAGGATCTGGAAAAAGAACTGGCCATGATGGGCTCGGTGGCCGAACTGATGGCCAAAGCCGTGCATATCCGCGCCCTGGAAGAAGAAAACCGCCGCCTGCGCAAAATTGTCGGACAGCAGCATGCGCCTTCCATGGATATCATCGGCCATTCCAAAGCCATCCAGGAAGTCTTCGGCCTCGTGGCGCAGGTTTCCGATTCCAATACGACGGTCCTGATCACCGGCGAAACGGGCACGGGCAAGGAATTGATTGCCCGGGCGATTCATAACAATTCCCCGCGCAAAGGCGGGCCGCTGGTGCAGGTCAACTGCGCGGCGATTCCCGACACGCTGATTGAAAGCGAACTGTTCGGCCATGAAAAAGGCGCGTTTACCGGCGCGCTGCAGACGCGCCGCGGCCGTTTTGAAGAAGCCAACGGCGGCACGATCTTTCTGGATGAAGTGGGCGAATTGTCCGCCGCCGCGCAGGTAAAGCTTCTGCGCGTGCTGCAGGAAAAGCGCTTTCAGCCGCTGGGCTCGTCGAGGGTGGTCCATGTCAATGTGAGGATTATCGCCGCCACGAATCGCAATCTGGAGCAGGATATTCTCGCCGACCGCTTTCGGGCGGATCTGTTTTACCGCCTCAATGTTTTCCCCGTTTATCTGCCGCCGCTCAGGGAACGAGGCAGCGACGTCATTCTGCTGGCCGATCATTTTCTGCTCAAATACAGCAAGGAAATGGGCAAGAACGTCAAACGGATCTCCACGGCGGCGATTGAAGCTTTTCTGTCTCACAAATGGCCGGGTAACGTCCGCGAACTGGAAAACTGCATCGAACGGGCGGTTTTGCTGACCAGGACGGACACCGTGGACTGCCTGCATCTGCCGCCTTCCCTGCACGCCAAAGAAAAAGACCCGGAACGCAGGGACCGCAGCAAGCTGTCGTCTGTCGTCGAGGCGCAGGAAAGGGCGCTGATTATCGATGCGCTCACGGAAACCGGCGGCAACCAGACCAGAGCAGCCAAGCTTCTGGGAACCACGAAGCGCATCATTCAGTATAAAATATCGAAAATCGGCATCGACCCGAAGAAATTCAGCAAGAAAAATAAAGATGCTGACGCCTAGGCGGACTGTTGCCCAAACGATATCCCTTTGAGCGGCCATTGCTCGTGACTTTCAGGTTAAATCGGGCATCATCAACCCTGTTCAATGAAACTTTCTCATCTTCCGCAAATCCGAACAAAAATGTCTTGATATTTTGCAAAAGAACAATTTTGTTGCTCTAATCAAGGCACAGGATTGTCTTTACGCCCCTCAAAAAAGCTAACCTCATATAATTTATGGATAAAACATATTTATTCGGCACTGGCACGACTCTGGCAATTAGCCCGTTGGGTTGAAATGCACGAAGGAGAGACTATGTGTCGTTTATTTGCCGTAACATCCAATAATCCGCTATCGCCAATGATGGCCATCAACGCGCTGAATGTCATGAAAGAGGGACATGACGGCTCCGGCGTGGGGTTGTTCATGACCGATTTGGGCGGCGAGTTCGAAAAATTCAAAAGCGAGCCGATCCTGTCCGGCATCTTTTCCAATGAAGGCATTAAAGCGCTCGACCGCTTCATGATCGATCAGGATTTCATGGTCAAATACAAGCTGTCCTTTCGGCCGGCAAAACCGGCGCCATCGGGAACGCCGAAAAGGGACAACTACGTCATCCGCGTTTACGAATACCCGGCCGAATGGGAAAACCTGAGCCGGGAGGAAATCGATTACCGTCTGATGATGGTGCAGCTCCAGCTTCGGCGAATGGGCGAAAAAGATCAATCCATGATGATTTTCAGCTTCTGGCCGGATGTGATCATCCTCAAGGAAGTGGGCGATCCGCTGGCCGTTGCCGAGTATCTGGGCCTGGACCGCAAGGATCTCACCGCCCGAATGATCCTGAGCCAGGGACGCCAGAACACCAACTACTCCATTGATATTTACGCCTGTCATCCGTTTTTCATCCAGGGCATGGCGACGATGACCAACGGCGAAAACACCGCCTTTGTGCCGATCCGGGAATTTCTGATGTCGCGCAATTTTCCCGGCTACACCGGCTACCAGTCCGACTCGGAGGTGTTCACGCACATCCTGCATTACATGCACAACAAACTGGGCTTGAGCATGGAAATGTACAAGCACGTGATCACGCCGCTTCGGGACGATGAGCTGGCCCGTCATCCCGACGGGCGAATGCTGAGAAACCTGAAGCAGAGCTGCCGGCCGCTGATCATCGACGGGCCCAACTGCGTCATCGGCTGTCTGCCGGACAAGTCGATGTTCATGGTGCAGGACGCCAAGAAACTTCGCCCCGGCGTGGTGGGCGGCCGTCCCGGCATTTTTGCGTTTTCCTCGGAAATGTGCGGCCTGGATGCGACCATTCCGGAGCGCGACATCAATCTGGACGATCAGCCGATGCGATATGAAACCGTTTTGGTCCGCCGCGAGCGGCAGGAGATAGAAAAATGGAACCAGTGGGACGCATTACCCCCTCAACATTAAGCGCCAAAGACCTGCCCTGGCGGATTTTCTGGAGCAAGGACAAGTGCACCCTGTGCGGCAGATGCACCACCGTCTGCCCGGTGCGGGCCATCGAACTGGGCGTCCACCGCAAACGCGCCCTCACGACGCCGCCCGGTTTGGAGAACCGGCCCGCCAATCTGTTTTCCGTGTATCACGGCATCGATCAGCGCACCGATCCGGCGCATGCCTGCGTGGGCTGCGGCATGTGCACGCTGGTGTGTCCCAACCAGGCCATCGCCCCCATGCGCGCGGAGGAAATCGACCGGCTGCGCTTTCACGTCAACCAGGGCGGCGAAGCGAGAAGACGGGGCGGACGGAGAAACGATTCAAAAAGCGTGCTCGACCGGATCAAGTTTGTCCGTATTTCCATGCTGACCGACCCGGCCCTCGACGCCGGACGCCATGAATTTGAACTGCACACGCTGCTGGGCAGAATCCTGCCGCCGGAAAAGATGCTGCAAGCCGTCCGCGAGAACGGCTGGACGCCGCCCGTTCGCGAAATTTATCCGCTGATCATCGGCGGCATGTCCTTCGGCGCCCTGTCCCCGAACATGTGGGAGGGCCTGCAGATGGGCGTGGCGTATCTGAACGAGGAGATGGGCATGCCGGTCCGCATCTGCACCGGGGAAGGCGGCTGCCCGCCCCGGCTCCTTCAATCGCGCTTTCTGAAATACGTCATTTTGCAGATCGCCAGCGGCTATTTCGGCTGGGATGAAATCATTCACAATCTGCCGCGAATGAAGGAAGACCCCTGCGCCATTGAAATCAAGTACGGGCAGGGGGCGAAGCCCGGCGACGGCGGCCTTTTGATGTGGTACAAGGTCAACCGGCTGATCGCCGCGATCCGCGGCGTGCCGCAGGGCATCAGCCTTCCCAGCCCGCCGACGCACCAGACCAAGTATTCGATTGAGGAAGCCGTGGCCAAGATGATCCAGTCCATGTCCATGGCGTGGGGATTCCGCGTGCCGGTGTATCCGAAAATCTCGGCCACCAGCACAACGCTGGCCGTCCTCAATAATCTGACCCGCAATCCTTACGCGGCAGGACTGGCCATGGACGGAGAGGACGGGGGCACGGGGGCGGCCTACAACGTGTCGATGAATTCCATGGGGCATCCCATCGCCAGCAACCTGCGCGACGCCTACATGACGCTGGTCAAGCTGGGCAAGCAAAACGAGCTCCCGCTCTTTGTCGGGGGCGGCATCGGGAAAAACGGCAATCTGGCGGCCAATGCCGCCGCGCTGATCATGCTGGGCGCCAGCGGCGTTCAGACGGGAAAATACATCATGCAGGCGGCCGCGGGCTGTCTGGGATCTGAAGGAGACCGCTGCAACGTCTGCAACATCGGCGTGTGCCCCAAAGGCATCACCTCGCAGGACCCGCGGCTGGACCGGCGTCTGGACCCGGAGAGAGTCGCGCAGCGGCTGGTGGACGTGTTCGTCACCTTTGACACGGAATTGAAAAAGATCGTGGCGCCGCTGGGACGTTCGACGTCGCTGCCGATCGGCATGTCGGACGCCCTGGGCATCAATGATGCGCACGCGGCCGAGCGGTTGAAAATCAAATACGTTTTGTAAGGAACGGCTTGCCACGCACAGGATGGTTGAACCCGTTCCCTACGGAGAACTTAAACAGGCCAGGACCATGACAAGAAAAGACACGATCAAAATTGCCGGTGTGGAAAACAATGTCCGCGTGGATTCACGGATTCTGGAAGAGCGCATTCAGAAGGCCGTGGCGGACGGCTGCCGTCATATTGAAGTCACCGCCGAAGGGCAGCACGGCATTGGAGGCCGTCTCTGGCGGGCGCACGATGAACCGGTGAAAGTCGACGTGCTGGGCACGTCCGGCCAGCGCCTGGGGTCCATGGGATTTGCGAACACCACGATTCAAGCATTCGGCCCCGCCTCCGACGACGTAGGCTGGCTCAACGCGGGGGCAAAAATCATCGTGCACGGAAATGCCACCAACGGCACGGCAAACGCCATGGCGCAGGGCCGGATCTATATCGGCGGCAACATCGGCGCGCGCGGCATGACCATGACCAAATACAACCCGCGCTTTGAGCCGCCCGAACTCTGGGTCTTCGGCAAAGTGGGAGACTCTTTTGCGGAATTCATGGCGGGCGGCATCGCCGTGATTTGCGGCGCGGGCGCGGAAGAAGAAAAAAACGTGCTGGGATACCGGCCCTGCGTCGGCATGGTCGGCGGAAAAATATTTTTCCGCGGCCGGCAGGAAGCCTACAGCAAATCCGACGCCCGGCTGGTGACCGACCTTCCGGACGTTGAGTGGGAGTGGTTGAAACGAAATCTCAAAACATTTCTCGAGGCTATCGGCAAACAGTATTTATTTGAACAGCTCGCGGAAAAACGGGAAGACTGGCGGCTTTTGATCGCCCGTAAACCTTCTGAAAAGCTCGCTCGTTTCGTTCGCCCGATGGCAAAATTCAAACAGGAAGTCTGGGAACATGATCTGGGCCGGGGCGGGTTGATCGGCGACTTGTCGAGTCTGGACCGCTCTCCGATCGATGTGATTACCACCGGAGAGCTCCGGCGCCATATTCCTTCCTGGGAAAACGAAAAATATTTGCCGCCCTGCCAGGCGGCCTGCCCGACCGGCATTCCCGTTCAAAAACGATGGGAGCTGATTCGCAAAGGCCATCTGGAGGAAGCCGTGAACCTGGCGCTGGAATACACCCCTTTCCCCGCCACCGTCTGCGGCTATCTGTGTCCGAATCTCTGCATGCAGGGCTGCACCCGCAACCTGGTAAAACTCGATCCGGTGGATGTGCGGGTGCTGGGAAAAGCGTCGCTTCAGGCCGAAGCCCCCCGGCGCGCGCCCGAAACAGGCAAAAAAATCGCCGTCGTGGGCGGCGGACCCGCGGGCCTTTCCGTGGCCTGGCAGTTGTGGCTTTCCGGCCATGACGTCACCCTCGTGGAGGGTCGCGAACGCCTGGGCGGAAAGATCACCGACTCGATACCCAAAAGCCGCATTCCCGCGGAGGTGGTCGAGCATGAAATAGCGAGGCTGGCCAAGAACATTACCCGGACGAAAACAGGCCAGGCGCTGACCCGGCAGGGTTTTGCCAAACTCAAAAATGATCATGACTTTGTGGTCATCGCGGCGGGCGCGCAGAACCCGCGCAAACTCAATGTGCCGGGCATGGACCAAACCGTAACCGCGCTCGAGTTTTTGCGGCAAAGCAAGCTCGATTGCGCAAACGTAGGCGAGAAGGTCGTCATTATCGGCGCCGGTAATGTCGGCTGCGACGCAGCGACGGAGGCTTTTCGCCTGGGCGCGAAAAGCGTGACTTTGATTGACGTTCAAGAACCCGCGTCCTTCGGCGTGGAGCGGCGGCATGCCGAAGCGGCAGGCGCCATTTTCCTTTGGCCGCGTTTTGCGCAAGCCGTCTCGGATCAGGGCGTCCTGCTGACCTCGGGAGAGCTGTTGCCCGCCGATACGGTCATCGTGGCCGTAGGCGACATGCCGGATTTATCCTTCCTGCCGGAAGAAATTGCGACCGAGCGAGGTTTTGTGCTGGTGGACGACACGTACGCCACCAGCGACTCTCAGGTTTACGCAATCGGCGACGCCGTGCGGCCGGGTCTTTTAACCGACGCCATCGGCGCGGGCAGAATTGCCGCACGGGCCATTGACGACAGGATCCGCGGCATTGAGGAAACATACGACAAGTTGCCGCCGATCAAATATGATCGCGTCAAGCTGCAGTACTTCGATCCCCGCGCCGCGGCCATGAGCGATCCCGCCTCCTGCGCGACCAGTTGCGCGTCGTGCGGCGCGTGCCGGGACTGCGGCCTGTGCGAAGAGATCTGCCCCGAACAGGCCATTTCCCGCGTCCAGCCCCCCGGGGGCAAGTTCAGCTACGAAGTCAGCGCCGAGCGCTGCATCGGTTGCGGTTTCTGCGCCGGCGCCTGTCCCACCGGCGTCTGGGAAATCGCGGAGAATAAACCATTAGAGTAAACCATTTTTTTCAGATAAAGGATGGAAAAACCATGAAAAAGACAGACACCATTACGGCCGCTGAGAGGAGCTACATCATCGAAAAGGAAAAGTATGTCCCCGTTTCGCAGTATTTCGGCGAGGATACTTTCAACCACAAGGTCATGAAGGACAAGCTTCCCAAGAACATCTACAAAAATCTTCTGGATGCCATCAATGACGATAAGCCGCTTGACGCCGATACCGCCAATGTCGTCGCGCACGCCATGAAGGAATGGGCGCTGGAAAAGGGCGCGACCCACTTTGCGCACTGGTTCCAGCCGATGACGGGCATCACGGCGGAAAAGCACGACGCATTTGTCGATCCGATCGCGCCGGGCGAAGTGATTGAGCGCTTCTCCGGAAAGCAGCTCGTCCAGGGCGAGCCGGACGCCTCGTCTTTCCCCTCCGGCGGCATCCGCGCAACGTTTGAAGCGCGCGGTTACACGGCCTGGGACATGTCCTCCCCCGCGTTCATTAAAAGAAACGGCATTTCAACGACGCTGTGCATTCCGACCGCCTTCATTTCCTACACCGGTCAGGCGCTGGATAAAAAGACGCCCCTGTTGCGCTCCATCCGCGCGTTGAGTAAGAGCGCCGTGGCGATGCTGAAACTTCTGGGCGTCAAAAATGTCAAAAAGGTGATGTCCAACCTGGGCCCCGAGCAGGAATACTTCCTGATCGATATGGACTATTATTACAAACGCCAGGACCTGGTCCTGGGCGGCCGCACGGTCGTCGGCGCGCCTCCGGCCAAGGGACAGGAGCTTGAAGATCAATACTTCGGATCGATCAAGGAGCGCATTTCCTCCTTTATGCATGACGTCGAGGAAGAACTCTTTAAACTCGGCATTCCGGCAAAAACCCGGCACAACGAAGTGGCGCCCAGCCAGTATGAAATCGCCCCGGTTTATGAAGAAGCCAATCTCGCCATCGACCACAACCAGCTGGTGATGGAAACGCTGCGCTCCGTGGCCAAAAAACACAAGCTGGCCGCGCTCCTGCACGAAAAACCGTTTGCCAGGATTAACGGCTCCGGCAAGCACGTCAACTGGTCGATGGCCGACAATAGCGACAATAACCTGCTCAACCCCGGCACGACACCGCAGGACAACATTCAGTTTCTGGTGTTCCTCATCGCGACGGTCCGCGCCGTTTACAAGCATGCGGACATTCTGCGCGCCTCCGTGGCCTCCTACGGGAACGACCACCGCCTGGGCGCCAATGAGGCGCCGCCGGCGATCATCTCCGTATTCCTGGGCGAACAGCTCTCGCAGATTCTGGACAATATTGAAAAAGGCACCGTGACGAAGGCCACGAATGCCGAAATCATCGATCTGGGCGTCTCGTCCCTGTATCAGGTCAGCAAGGACAACACCGACCGCAACCGGACGTCGCCTTTCGCCTTTACCGGCAACAAGTTTGAATTCCGCGCGGTAGGCTCCTCGCAGTCCATCGCCACGCAGGTCATCGCGCTCAACACGATCGTGGCCGAAAGCATCGATGAGCTGGCCGAGAAGATCAAAGCCAAAATAAAGGATGCCAAGAACATCAATCAGGCCGTGTTTGACGTGCTCAGAAGCGAAATCAAATACGTCCGTCCGATCCTGTTCAACGGCGACAACTACACCAAGGAATGGGAAACCGAAGCCAAACGGCGCGGACTTCCCAATGAAAAGACCACGCCCACGGCGCTTCGCGCGCTCATCACCGACAAGGCGCTGGATCTGTTTGAAAAATATGAAGTCCTCTCCAAGGTGGAGCTCAAGAGCCGCCAGCTGATCCATGTGGAGCGCTACATCAAGGATTTGGAAATTGAAGCGAAATGCCTCAACAGCATCTGCATGACGCAGATTATTCCGGCCGCCGTGTCGTATCAGAAGAAACTGGCCAAAGCGATCAATGCGGCCAAGGAAGCGCTTGGTTCCGGCGCTTTGGTCTCGTCGCAGACGGAGCTCCTTAAAAAGATCCTGGATCTGATCAATAAAATTTACGCCGCCAATAAGGACATCCTGGCCAAGGTGGAAGCGGCCGAAGCCGTTCACGATGAGCAGAAAAAGGCGGAAACACTCGCCGCCAAGGTCAAACCGAAGATGGATGAACTGCGGGAGTATGTGGACGAACTGGAGGGGCTGGTGGACGATGAGCTCTGGCCTCTGCCCAAGTTCTGGGAAATGTTGTTTATCTGCTGACACAACGGCAGGGCAAGCTTGCAAGGATTTCCCTGCCGTCCTCTTTGAGGAACCATGGAATTGCATAAGGACCAACCGTGAAAAATACGAAATTTATTTTTGTGACCGGCGGCGTTCTTTCGTCGCTCGGCAAGGGCCTGGCGGCGGCATCAATCGCGGCCGTCCTGGAGTCGCGCGGGCTTCGAGTGTCGAATCAGAAGCTGGATCCGTATATTAATGTTGATCCCGGGACGATGAGCCCCTTTCAGCACGGGGAGGTCTTCGTCACCGACGACGGCGCGGAGACGGATCTTGACCTGGGCCACTACGAACGGTTTTCCTCCACACGAATGGGCAAGCGCAACAACCTGACAACCGGCCAGGTTTACTTTTCCGTCATCACCAAAGAAAGACGCGGCGATTACCTGGGCAAAACCGTTCAGGTCATCCCGCACATCACGAACGAAATTAAGGATTTCATTTGCGAAACCGCGAAAGGCTTTGACGTTTCCATCGTGGAAATCGGCGGAACCGTAGGCGACATCGAAAGCCTTCCCTTTCTGGAAGCCATCCGCCAGTTTCGCAATGAGGTTGGCCGGCAAAACGCCATTTTCATCCATTTGACCTGGGTGCCTTTCATTAAAACCGCCGGGGAGGTGAAGACCAAACCCACGCAGCACAGCGTCAAAGCCTTGCGCGAAATCGGCATTCAGCCGGATATTCTGTTGTGCCGGACGGAAAACTTTCTGTCGGACGACATCAAAGGCAAGATTGCTTTGTTTTGCAATGTGGAAATCAACTGTGTCTTTACGGCCAAGGACGTCGGCTGCATTTATGAATGTCCGCTGGTGTATCACCGGGAAGGACTCGATGCAAAGATCATTGAACTGCTCAACATGTGGACCGCGCAACCGAAGCTGGACGCCTGGGAAAATGTGGTTGAAAAATTTCACCATCCGGCCCGTGAAATCTGCATCGGCATTGCCGGCAAATACGTCAATCTCACGGATTCCTACAAAAGCCTGAACGAGGCGCTCGTGCACGGCGGCATCGCCAACAATTGCCGGGTGAAGCTGAAATTCGTCGATACGGAAAAAATCGAGCAGGAAGGCGCGGAGAATCATCTGTCGAATGTGGACGCCGTGCTGGTGCCGGGCGGCTTCGGCAACCGCGGAATCGAAGGCATGATCCTGGCGGCGCGCTTCGCTCGGGAAAACCAAATCCCCTATTTCGGGATCTGCCTGGGGATGCAGATGGCGGTGATCGAATACGCCCGAAATGTCTGCGGCCTTACCGGCGCCAACAGCTCCGAGTTTGATCCGGCGACCCGGCATCCGGTCATTGACCTGCTGCCCGGGCAGCGCACCGTGCGGGACAAGGGCGCGTCCATGAGACTGGGCGCATGGCCGTGCTCCATTGCCGGGCCCTCCTTTGCCTTTGACGCCTATGGTCAAAAGGAAATATCGGAGAGGCACCGCCACCGCTATGAATTCAACAATGACTTTAAAAAGACGCTGACCGAAAAAGGTCTGCGCATCACCGGCTCGTCGCCGGACGGAACGCTGGCGGAGATCGTCGAAATTGCCGACCACCCGTGGTTTCTCGGATGCCAGTTCCACCCGGAGTTCAAATCCCGTCCGACGTCGCCGCATCCGCTTTTCAGCAAATTCATTGAAGCGGCGTTGAATCGGACGCCGAAGGTCACAAGGAGATAGGCAACCCCCATGTCCCTCTTTAAAAAAAATCGGCGGGCGTTGCTCGTTCTTGAAGACGGAAGCGTTTTTGAAGGCTCTGCCTTTGCCGGCGAGGGGGAGGCCCTGGGGGAAGTCGTCTTCAACACCGGCATGACCGGCTATCAGGAAATTGTCACCGACCCTTCCTATAAAGGCCAGATCGTCGCCATGACGTATCCGCTGATCGGCAACACCGGCGTCAATAACGAGGACATGGAGTCGGCGGGACTTCATCTGGAGGGCTTCATCGTCCGGGAATATCAATCCCACCCCAGCAACTGGCGGATGACGAAAAGCCTCAAGGCCTTTCTGGAGGATGCGGGAAAAATCGGCATGGAGGGGCTGGACACGCGCGCCCTGACCCGCCGCCTGCGCCTTTCCGGTTCGATGAGGGGAATGATTTCAACCGTATCCCGGGACATTCCCTCCCTGCTTACAAAAGTGCAAAACGCTCCCGGGCTGGTCGGACGGGACCTGGTGCGCGACGTTTCCTGCTCCAAGCCCTATCGCTGGAAAAATGATACGCCCGAAACCTTCAGCCTTCCTGTCGGGAAATCGCCGGGAAAGCTCCGGGTCGTCGTGCTGGACTGCGGCGTCAAATATAATATTCTGAGGATTCTGGAATCGCACGGCTGCGAAGTGATCGTTCTTCCGGCCGGGGCAACGGGCCCTCAGATCCTGTCCTGCTCTCCGGACGGCATTCTTTTCTCCAACGGGCCGGGAGATCCGGCCGCCTTGCCGTATATTGTGGAGGCCGCACGCGACGTGATCGGGAAAACGCCTGTTTTCGGCATCTGTCTGGGCCATCAGATTCTCGGCCAGGCCGCGGGCGGCAGGACCGAAAAACTCAAGTTCGGCCACCACGGCATCAATCAGCCGGTGAAAAATCTGGAAACCGGCCGGGTGGAGATCACGTCCCAGAACCACGGTTTTGTGGTCGTGCCGGAATCGGTCAAAAGCCAGGCGTTACCCTCCTTTACAAACCTCAACGACGCAACCTCCGAAGGGATAAAGATGGAAGGCGCGATGAGCGTGCAATATCACCCCGAGGCGGCGCCGGGACCTCACGATGCGGAATATCTGTTTTCTGAGTTCGCGGCCATGATGAAAAAGCAAAGGTAAACCGTGCCGAAACGAACCGACATTCAAAAAATACTGCTCATCGGGTCCGGGCCGATCATCATCAGCCAGGCCTGTGAGTTTGACTATTCCGGCACACAGGCCTGCAAAGCCCTGCGCGAAGAAGGGTATGAAGTTGTCCTCATCAACTCCAACCCGGCGACCATCATGACCGATCCGGAAATGGCCGACCGCACCTACGTGGAGCCGATTTCACCCGAGGCCGTGGAAAAAATCATCGCATGCGAGCGGCCGGACGCGCTTTTGCCCACGCTGGGCGGACAGACCGGCCTCAATACCGCCGTGGCCCTGGCCGAATCGGGCGTCCTGGCCCGGTACGGCGTGGAAATGATCGGCGCGTCTCTGCCGGTCATCCACAAGGCCGAAGACCGTGAAAAGTTCCGCCATGCGATGGAGCGCATCGGCCTTGCCATGCCCAAAAGCGGATTTGCCCGCACCATGGAAGATGTCCGGCGAATTGCGGAAGACATCGGCTTTCCGATTATCATCCGCGCCGCCTTCACCCTGGGCGGCACCGGCAGCGGCGTAGCCTACAACTGGGAAGAGCTAAACGAAATCGCCAAGGCGGGCCTCGACGCCAGCATGATCTCCGAAGTGATGGTCGAGCAGTCGGTGCTGGGCTGGAAAGAATACGAGCTGGAAGTGATGCGCGACCGCGCCGACAACGTCGTCATTATCTGTTCGATCGAAAACTTCGACGCGATGGGCGTTCACACCGGCGAATCGATCACCGTCGCCCCCGCGCAGACGCTTACCGACCGCGAGTATCAAAAAATGCGGGATGCCGCCATTGCCATCATGCGGGAAATCGGCGTGGAAACGGGCGGCTCCAATGTGCAGTTTGCCGTTCATCCGAAAACCGGAGAAATGATTGTCGTCGAAATGAACCCCCGCGTGTCGCGTTCGTCGGCGCTGGCCTCCAAGGCCACGGGGTTTCCGATCGCCAAGATCGCCGCAAAGCTCGCGGTGGGCTACACGCTCGATGAAATTCCCAACGACATCACCCGCGAAACGATGGCGTCCTTTGAGCCTGCCATTGACTATGTGGTGACAAAAATCCCCCGCTGGACGTTTGAGAAGTTCCCGGAAACGGAAGATCATCTGACAACATCGATGAAGTCGGTGGGCGAGACCATGGCGATCGGCCGGACGTTCAAGGAATCGCTGCAAAAGGCGATCCGCTCGCTGGAGACAGGCCGCTTCGGCTTTGGCCAGGCGCTGCCCGATGAGGAGCAGGCCAGAGGCGAACTTTTGAAAAGCAAGCTCATCAAACCCAATTCCCTGCGTCTCTTTTACATCGCCGAAGCGCTGAAAAGCGGAATGACGATCGATGACGTCTACGTTTGGACGAAGGTCGATCCCTGGTTTTTGCATCAGATTCAGGATATTTTGGAGGCGGAAAAAGAGTTGGCCGGGGCCGAACCCTCGGCGGAACTTTTGCGCGCCGCCAAGGCCATGGGTTTTTCCGACCGCGCGCTGGGGGCGTTCTGGAATAAAACGGAGTTCGAAATCCGTGATTGGCGCAAACGGGAAAACATTGTTCCCGTCTATAAGCTGGTGGACACCTGCGCGGCGGAGTTTGAAGCCTACACGCCTTATTACTACTCCACCTACGAGCAGGAAACCGAAACACGGCCTTCGAATAAAAAGAAAGTTGCCATTATCGGAGGGGGACCCAATCGCATCGGCCAGGGCATTGAGTTTGACTACTGCTGCGTTCATGCCTCGTTTGCCTTGCGTGAAGAAGGCATCGAAAGCATCATGATCAACTCCAACCCGGAGACGGTCAGCACCGACTACGACACGTCCGATAAACTGTTTTTCGAGCCGGTCACGCTGGAAGACGTCCTGCACATTCTCGAGGCGGAAAAGCCCGACGGCGTGATCGTGCAGTTCGGCGGCCAGACGCCGCTCAATCTGGCGCGCGGCCTGGAAAAAGCGGGCGTTCCGATCATCGGCACGTCGCCTGACGCCATCGACCGGGCGGAGAACCGAGACCGGTTCCAGGAAATCGTCAGCAAACTGAACCTCAACCAGCCGGACAACGATACGGCCATGGACGTTGAAGGGGCGCTGGCCGCCGCCTCCCGCATCGGATACCCGGTGCTGGTGCGCCCCTCCTATGTGCTGGGCGGACGCTCCATGGAAATCGTTTATGATCCCGAAACCCTCAGAACGTTCATGGCCAGGGCGCTTCTGGTTTCGCCGGGCCACCCGATTCTGATCGACAAGTTCCTGGAAGACGCGGTGGAAGTCGATGTGGACGCGATTTCCGACGGCCGGACCACCGTGGTCGCCGGCATTATGGAGCATATTGAAGAAGCGGGCATTCACTCGGGCGACTCCGCCTGCATCCTGCCGCCCGTCACGATTGCCGCGCCGATGCTGGAACTGATCGAGGCGCAAACCAAAATGCTCGCCGCCGAGCTGGGCGTCGTCGGCCTGATGAATATCCAGTACGCCATCAAGGACGGCAAGCTGTATGTTCTGGAAGTCAATCCCCGTGCTTCGCGCACGGTGCCTTTTGTGAGCAAGGCCATCGGCGTGCCGCTGGCGAAGCTCGCCACCCGGGTCATGCTGGGCAAAACCTTAGGCGAGCCGGCTTTTACAAAAACCATCCTTCCCAAACACGTCTGTGTAAAAGAAGCGGTCTTTCCGTTTAATCGCTTTCCCGGCGTGGACATCATTCTGGGGCCGGAGATGAAATCCACCGGCGAGGTGATGGGCATCGATCATTCCTTCGGCCTGGCCTTTGCCAAGTCACAGATGGCCACCGGCTTTAAAATGCCGACGTCCGGCAGCGTCTTCATCAGCGTTCACGATCGCCACAAAGCGGGGATCGCGGACGTGGCCCGGTCACTGGCCGATCTGGGTTTCAACATTTTGGCGACGGCGGGAACGGCCGGATACCTGAACCAGCGGGGCATCGTCGCAACCGTGGTCAACAAGGTGAGTGAGGGGCGTCCGCATGTGGTGGACTTGATCAAAAACGGCGACATCCAAATGGTGATCAACACCAGCGTTGGACGAAAGTCCACGCAAGACGCGTATTCGATCCGTCACGGCGCCTTGTCGTACAATATCATTTACACCACGACACTGGCCGGCGCGCGGGCGCTCGCCGAAGCGGCCGGGGCGTTAAAAGAAGAGGGCTGGGGGGTTTGTCCCCTTCAGGAGTATTACACAACGTAGGGAACGGCTTGTGACCTTTAGGTTATCGCGACCGTTCCCTGCAACTTACTCCCTCTCCCTCGAAGGGAGAGGGCTGGGGTGAGGGTGAAAAACTCCTCCCCCGAATCCCCTACCCTAAAGGGCACGCGTCCCGCATGGGGAGGGGAAATTTGGAGACGAAAATGCTGCCCTTTGTTGAAGACAAACAAAACGCTCCCTGCCTTCCCCGTGAGGAATGCGGCATTTTCGCCATTTACGGGAATGAGGATGCCGCCCGTGTAACCTACTTCGGCCTTTTTGCCCTGCAGCACCGCGGCCAGGAATCCGCAGGCATCGTTGCCTCCGACGGATGCAGCGTTTCCGAACACAAGGGAATGGGGCTTGCCTCCGGCGTCTTCAATGAGAATATTCTGAAAAAACTGACCGGCTCGCTGGCCATCGGCCACGTGCGCTATTCCACAACCGGTTCCTCCACCCTCTCCAACGCGCAACCGTTTCTGGTGCATGTCGGCGAGGAATACTACGCGCTGGGACACAACGGCAATATCGTGAACGCTCAGTCCCTGCGGTCCGAACTGGAAGGCAGGGGATCCATTTTCCAATCCACGATGGACAGCGAGGTCATTATTCATTTGATGGC
>CAZVGQ010000009.1:0-19168 GCA_964626775.1 uncultured Smithella sp.
TTTGTTGATCGAACAAAACATGGCGGATGTGCCGAAGCTCCGGATGGCTTTGCGCAAAGCTGACGCAGGATTGAAGGGCCAGGGAGGCGGCTTCGTGAACCGGATATCCGTAAACCCCGCAGCTGATGGCCGGAAAGGAGATGCTGCGGAGGCCGTTTTTGCGTGCCAGGTTCAGGCTGCTGCGGTAAGCGGAGGCCAGCAGGCCCGCCTCGCCTCGCCCTCCGCCGCGGTACACGGGGCCGACGGTATGGATGACATAGCGGGCTTTGAGGTTGCCGCCTGTCGTGAGGACGGCCTCGCCGGTCGGGCAGCCTCCGATTTTGCGGCATTCAGCCATGATGGCGGGGCCGCCAGCGCGGTGAATGGCGCCGTCCACGCCTGCGCCGCCGGCCAGGCGGCTGTTGGCGGCGTTGACGATGGCGTCGGTTTCTTCCTTGGTAATGTCTCCGCAGACGAGTTCGATCACGGTTTGATTCACAGTGGTTTTCACGATCATCCCTCCGCGGGGACCGGGGTTCCCTCTCCGTAAACCAGCATCCGGTAGGTTTTTTCGATCCGGTCCCAGTTTTCTTCGCGGTCCATCGACCAGTATCGTCCGATCACGGACACCACCTGTCCCAGTCCCAGCGACCGGCATTTTTCTTCCACCTGACGAATGTAGCGCGCCCCGCTTTCCGCCTGCTCGCCGCGCCGCCCCAGCATGGAATGAAGATACAGCTCGGAGATTCCCTGCCGGCGGGCCATGTCCATCAGGGCAAACAGATGTTCGATAGACCCGTGCGAGCTGAAAAAAGATACGATGCCCATGAGGTGCAGCGCGCGGTTGTTTTGTCGGGCTGTATCCATGGCGCGCGTGAAAGCCGGGTTCCGGTGAAAATCCTTCCGGGCAATCGACTGATCGATCAGCAGGCGGTCGGAATAAATCCGCCGGCCCGCCCCGATGTGCAGATGCCCCGCTTCGGAGTTGCCCACCGTCCCGGCGGGGAGCCCCACGGTCGGTCCGGAAGCGGCCAGACGCGTGTGCGGGTAATCCTGAAGCAGCCGGTCCATCACCGGGGTTTGGGCGCAGGCGATCAGGTTGCCCTTCGTATTTTCACAAAGGCCCCAGCCGTCTAAAATGAGCAGGAGCAGACGGGAAACGGGGGCGAGAGAAGAAGGCTTTTCCTGAATCAGGGTGGCGCCGGTCATGGAAGCGGGGACGGGCAGGCCGAGCAAATCCAGAACCGTCGGTGCGATGTCGGTCAGTTCTCCTTCGGATTTCAGCGTCAGTTTTTGATTCGGGTGCAAGACGACGAAAGGCACGGGGCTGTCCGTATGTCCGGTGTCCACTCCCCCGTCCGGATACAGCCATTTTTCCACGGTGCCGTGATCGGCGGTGACGATGACGGCCATGTTCTGCTTACGCGCCTGCTCCACCAGCACTCCGGCGTGCCGGTCCACCGCCGAAACCGCCCGAAGGATCGCCGGTTCGTTTTCAATATGGCCGACGACGTCCACATTCGGGAAATTGACGACGATGAAATGGCAGGAGGGATCCTGAATTTTGGCCCCCGCCTCTCGCGTGATTTCATCAATGGACATTTCGGGTGCTTCGTCAAACAGCCGGACGTCCTTGCGCGTCGGGACAACGATCCGTTCTTCTTTCGGCAGCGGATCGCTTTTCTTTCCGTTGAAGAAATAGCTGATATGAACGGCTTTTTCCGCCTCCGTTATTTTTGCCTGCGCAAGGCCATGCTGGGCGATGATGTCGCTTAAGGTATCGGAAAGAACGCCCTGGGGCGGAAAAGCGACCCCGGTGTTCAGGTCTTTTGAATACTCGATCATGGTGGTGAAGTGCACGGGAAGTCCGGAGCGCACGGGGAATTCCCGGAATCCTTCTTCCGTGAAACTGCGGCTCAATTCAATTTCGCGTTCGCCGCGAATATTGTAAAAGATGATCGAGTCGCCCGGTTGGATTCTTCCCAGGGGGGTCTGCTGTGGATTGACCAGAACCAGAGGCAGCAGCGTTTCGTCTTCCTGTCCTTCGGCATAGGCGTTGAGGACGGCCCGGGACATGGGAAATGTCGTTTCAGAGCGCATGGAAAGCACCAGTTTGTCGGTAGCGTTTATTGGGGCGTCTATGTAACGAAATAATATTGAACTGTAAAGAAAAAAAATTTTCTTCCTTCCGTGAGGAAGCGCTTTTAACTTGAAAATTAAGCGCTTGAATGATAGAGGCCCTCGAGAATCGATAAGAAGGTTTTATGGCGCAGGCACTGCAGAGCGGAAGAGAGAAACACCAGGAAAATCTGTGTGAAGAACTGCTGCGGGAAAGAGCGGCGGTTCTGGCGAGGGCGGGTTTTGCCGTCGAGGACGCACTTGCGAAATTAGACCGGCTTGACCGGCGGTTCGGGGAATTGATGGGCCGCTGGCAATCGCTGCAAACCGGCTTGCCGGATGGTGCGCATCCAAAGGAAAAGCAGTCGGTTTTTGAAGAAATCAACGAAATCATTGAGCAATTTAACGCGGCCTGCCAAAAAGCCGAAATTCAATATTATTATTTGATTGTAACTCGTGAAGCCCTGGGGTTGCGCAGACACGAAACGGTTCAGAGACTCTACCGGATTCCCTCCAAAAAGAAAAAGATGCAGGCGGTTTGATGGACAGGTACAAGAAGCAGCGCATTCGAATGGTGGAAACGCAGATTCGCGGCCGTTCCATCCGTGACGACCGTGTTTTGAAGGTGATGGAGACGGTTCCGCGCCACCTTTTTGTGGATGAAGGGTTGATTAACCAGGCCTACAGCGACAATCCGCTGCCCATCGGTGAGCGGCAGACGATTTCCCAGCCTTATATCGTCGCTCTGATGACGCAGGCACTGGAGTTGAAGGGGATGGAGCGGGTTCTGGAAATCGGCACGGGATCGGGATACCAGACGGCTATTCTGGCCAAACTGGCCGACCGGGTCTTTTCCATAGAACGGGTGGCGGTGCTGGCCTCGCGCGCCCGAAAAATTCTGGACCGGCTGAATTGCTACAATGTCGCCATTCGCGTCGGCGACGGGTCGTACGGATGGAAAGAAGAGGCGCCTTTCGACGCGATCATTACGACTGCCGCCGCTCCGCAATTTCCACAGCATCTGGTCGCGCAGCTTTCTCCCGGGGGCAGAATGGTTGTCCCGGTGGGCGGCCGGGAAGTGCAGACGCTTTATAAACTTACCCGCTCAACTGAAAATCCGTCCGAGTTCAAAAAGGAAGATCTGGGGGGCTGCCGCTTTGTCAGCCTGATCGGGGAAAGCGGATGGAAAGAATGATCCGGGTTGCCGTCGCCCGCCGGTTTCTTGCCGTTATTCGAGGCAGGTATTTCGGAGCGTGCTTTTTATTGTTCATCGCGGCGCTTCTTTTGCCGGTTGGCTGCGCGAATTCCCAGGTGCAGAAAACCCAGGCCAGCGGCGTTTACCATATCGTCAAAAAAGGGGAAACCCTCTACAGCATTGCCCGCGCTTATTCAACCGGCCTGCAGGAACTTGCTGAAATCAATAATATCGAGGATGTAGCCAGTATTCGGGAAGGATCCGTCATTTTCATTCCCAATGCCGACCAGGTGATTGAAGACGTTATGGTATCCGCGGGGAAAGCGGCCGCGAATGCCGGCAAGGAAGAAAAGGTAAAGGAAATCAATCCTTTTGACGGGGATAAGCCTTCAACCCTCGCCAAACCCTTGCCGTCGCAGGAGAAAATTCCACAGGCGCCTGCCGGGCCCGCCAAACCATCCCGGCCGGACACCGGGACGGTTTTACCCGCGCCAAAACCGGACATACCCGGCGGAGAAAAGACGCCGGTTTTTGAAGAAAAAGTGGTGATGGAGAAAGGCCGGTTCGCATGGCCGGTTCATGGAACCGTGAAAACCCGCTTCGGGATTCAACCGAACAAAACGTATCATAACTGGATTAAAATCGCCTGTCCGGCGGGAACCAGGGTGAAAGCGGCAGCTTCCGGGACGGTTATTTTTTCGGCAAATTTAAAAGATTTCGGCGAAACCGTGATTATCCGGCATGCCAATGACTTCGCAACGGTTTACACCCATCTCAGGAAAAGATCCGTCCGGGCGGACCAGGCCGTGGGCAAAGGACAGGCTATTGGTCACGCCGGGAGAACCGATGAGGCGGGAGAAACCTATTTTAATTTTGAGATCCGCATCAAGGGTAAGGCCCGGAATCCACTGTTTTATTTGCCGTAAGAGACCATCCATTCAGCCCGGCGCAACCTTTCTGAAGCTTTTCAGTAAACCGTATTTATCATTGACTAAATCAAGCATAGGTGATATAATGCGCCGCTCTTATAGAAAGGCAGGTATCCAATGTTTAAAGTAGGTGATTTGGCTGTGTATCCGGCCCAGGGAGTCGGTGTCATTGAAGCTATTGAAAATAGAGAAGTGATGGGAAAAAAGCAGCCTTTTTATGTCATGAAAATTATGGGCAACGGCATGAAGATCATGATTCCGACCAATTCCGCCAAGGCTGTGGGGCTTAGGGAAGTCATTCTGGAGAAGGAAATCCCCAAAGTGTATGAAATCCTGCGCAACAAAGATGTCACCATAGACAAACAAACCTGGAACAAGCGCTACCGGGAGTATCTGGAGAAGATCAAAACCGGGTCTGTTTTTGAAATTGCCAGTGTTTTAAGGGATTTGTTCATTTTGAAAAGCGACAAAAACCTTTCTTTCGGCGAGCGGAAGATGATGGATACAGCGAAAAATCTGCTCGTGAAGGAAATTTCCGTCGCCACGAACGCGCAGGAAGCCAAGGTTGAACGCGATTTGCAGATGATTTTCACCGTGCAATAGCGAATAATATCGGGTTTTGTATTTTTCGCTCTTTGAAAACTTGAAGAAGAACAAACCCTCTTTCCCTGATCGTGTGCGGTGCCTCCACATTCAACACGGAACATAAGAAACAAAATTCGTTAATTTTTATTCCTGATTCATCATTATCCATTGAATTTTTTTGAAGGGAGGTGAAACGATTGATCGTAAGAGCATTATTGGTTTTGATTTGTTCGGTCAGCGGTTATTTTATCGCCTACTACGCCATGGCGGCAGCCAGTCCATACGCTGTTTTTCAGGCAATTTTTGGCTTAATTATAGGCTTGGTCGTTGCGCTGCTGGTCATTCGGGTCGAACGCGATATCCGCAAGCAATCCGTGAGAATCATTGCGGGCGGTGTGGTCGGCATGATCATTGGCCTTCTGATCGCGCTGATGATCGGTTTTGGTTTGAATATGGTTATCCGAATACCGCAGAATCAGCAGGTTGTCCCCTGGATCTATCTGCTCCTGATCGGCATTCTGGGTTACCTGGGGCTGGTCATCGGCTCGAAAAAGGCGGAGGAAGTCAATTTCCGCGCCACCGATTCCAGGAAACTGATGGATCACCGTCTCCTGGATACCAGCGTGATCATTGACGGAAGAATCGCGGACATCTGCGATACGGGTTTTGTGGACGGAGAACTGATCGTTCCGCGTTTTGTCTTGAACGAGCTCCAGTTCATCGCGGATTCCTCGGATTCCATGAAGCGCTCACGGGGCCGCCGCGGGCTGGATGTTCTCAACCGCATGCAGAAGAGCACGGCCATCAATATTGAAATTGTCGAGCAGGATTTTCCCAAAATAAAAGGCGTGGACGGAAAGCTGGTGGCGCTGGCCCAGAAACTAAACGCCAAACTCCTGACCAACGATTACAACCTGAACAAAGTTGCGGAGTTGCAGGGGGTGCGCGTCCTCAATGTCAACGAGCTGGCCAATGCCATGAAACCGGTGGTTTTGCCCGGAGAGCAGATGACGGTCAAGATCATTCGGGAAGGCAAGGAACAGGGCCAGGGCGTCGGTTATCTGGATGACGGAACCATGATTATCGTGGACAGCGCGCAAAAAATGATCAACACGACCGTCGATGTGGTTGTCACCAGCGTGCTGCAGACGACGGCCGGCCGAATGATTTTCACGGAGCTCAAGGAAGCCGCCGACAGGAAAAGCGGCAATGCGTAGACATATTGCCTGCATTTTTTTGGCCGGGAAGAAAAACATCTGGAACAGGCCCGGAAAATGGCTTTTCGGGCCTGTTTTTTTTGAGATTTGCTATGAAAACAGTGGCTATTATTCCCGCCGGCGGCTCAGGCAAAAGGGTAGGCGCTGCGATTGCCAAGCAGTATCTTGAGCTTTATTCGTTGCCGGTGCTGGTGCGCACGCTTCGCGTGTTTCAGAAAGCGGAGGCGATTTCCGACATCATTGTGGTCGTGCCGGGCGATGATGTCGCGTCCGTGCGGGAGCGGATGGTGGAGAAATACAATCTCACCAAAGTGGCCGCCGTTGTCGCCGGCGGCAGGGAGCGCCAGGATTCCGTCGCCTGCGGTCTGCGGGCCGTCGCGTCGCCCTGCGACATCGTCATGGTTCATGATGCCGTCCGGCCTTTTGTCACCGAAGACATGATTCATCGGGTTGCGGCCGCGGCCGCCGGGTGCGGCGCCGCCTCTCTGGGCGTTTTGGCCAAAGACACCGTCAAGGAAACGACCGAAGACGGCATCGTCCGGAGAACGCTTCCCCGCCGCAATTTATGGCAGACGCAGACGCCCCAGGCGTTTTCATACGACCTTTTGCTCCGTGCGCATGAGGCAGCCGAAAAAGATCATTATTACGGAACCGATGACGCGTCGCTGGTGGAAAGAATCGGCGCAACCGTCCAAATGATTACGGGATCCGATGAAAACATGAAAATCACAACACCGGAAGATGTGAAAATGGCGGAGTCTCTTCTGAAAGCCGCGGCGGGCAAACAGGATCGCCCACGCACCGGATTGGGATACGACAGCCATCGCTTCGCGAAGGACCGGAAGCTTATGCTGGGCGGCGTGGAAATTCCCTTTGACCGGGGGCTTGCGGGGCATTCCGATGCCGACGCGCTCCTGCACGCCGTCTGTGACGCGCTTCTGGGCATGGCCGGGGCGGGGGACATCGGTAGGCATTTTCCCGATACCGATTCAGCGTTTAAAGACATTTCCAGCCTGGTCCTTCTGGAGCGGGTGGCAGGAATTGTCGAATCCAGAGGCGTGAACATCGAGAACATCGACGCCACGGTCGTGCTGGAGAAACCCAGACTGGCGCCTTACGCGCAGTCCATGGCGGCCAACATCGCCCGGGTGCTCGATATTGCGGAATCGGCCGTGAACATCAAAGCCAAGACCAACGAGGGGATGGGATTTGCGGGCCGCGGCGAGGGAATCGCCGTATGGGCGGTGGCTTGCGGCACGGAAAGGATCGCCGATGGAGAATAAGGCCAGAGTCCGTTTTGCGCCGTCTCCTACCGGAGAACTGCATGTGGGCAATGCGCGCACGGCATTGTTCAACTGGATGTTTGCCCGGCACGAAGCCGGCTGTTTTATATTGCGGATTGAAGACACGGATGAGTCCCGCAGCGATTCGGCCTACCAGACCGGTCTGCTCGAGGATTTGAAATGGCTGGGGCTCACCTGGGATGAAGGGCCGGACATCGGCGGCGACTATGGCCCCTACCGGCAGAGTGAACGGTTGGGGTTCTATGCGGATCATCTAAAAAAACTGACGGACGCGGACCTGGCGTACCCCTGCTACTGCACGGAAGAAGAGCTGGAAGAGGAGCGCCAGACGCTGATTCTAGCCAAACGCATGCCGCGCTATCTGGGGAAATGCCGCAATCTCAGCGCAGCGGAACGCGAAGCCCTGGCCGCGTCCGGCCGGAAGCCTTCCTACCGTTTCAAGGTTCCTCGAACGACCATCGAATTTCACGACCTGATCCGGGGGCCGATGCGGTTTGAAGGCGAGGCCATGGGCGATTTTATCATCGTGCGGTCCAACGGAATGCCCGCCTACAACTTTGCCGTGGTCATCGACGACCACCGAATGGCGGTCACACACGTCATCCGCGGCGAAGATCATCTGTCCAACACCGCCTTGCAAATCATGCTGTATCGGGCTTTTGGTTTTGAAGAGCCTGCGTTTGCCCACCACTGTCTGATTCTGGGAAGAGACCACGCCAAGCTCGGCAAGCGCCACGGTTCCGTGTCCGTGGGCGAATTCCGCAAACAGGGGTTCCTGCCCGAAGCGCTCGTCAATTATCTGGGGCTTCTGGGAAGCTCTTTTGCCGGGGGCCGGGAAATTCTCTCCCGCGACGAAATGATCGAGGCGTTCTCGCTTTCGCGGGCGTCCAAAAGCGGCGCGGTCTTTGACGAAGACAAGCTCCGTTGGCTCAACGCCGCCTACATCCGCAATGCTGCAACGGACGACCTGCTCCAAAGGCTTGAGCCTTTTTTGCGCGCAGCGGGCTACCGGCCGGAAACGCTTGACGCCGCCTGGCTCACAAACGTTCTGGAAATCGTGAAAGGTGAATTGACGACGCTCGCGGAGATCGGGGATCACATCGATTTGTTTTTTGATGAACGCTATTCCCTGTCGAAGGAAGCCGAAAGGCTGCTGGCGTTGCCCGGCGCACGCGAGGTGGTCGGGGCTTTCGGCGAGTATCTGCAGCGGGCACAAGGCGATCCAGGGGACATCTACGCCGCAGCGATCCGGCACGCAAAGGAAAAATCCGCCGCCAGAGGAAGGGATTTGTTTATGCCCGTCCGTGCGGCGCTGACCGGCAAATTGAAAGGTCCGGAACTCGACCGGATCTTTGTTGTCCTGGGCGTGGATTCCGCCCGCAAAAGGCTTGCGCAGGTGAAAAAAATATTCAGCATCTGAAAGGACGGGATCGAAGATTCGCTTGTTTGCCGCCGCCTGCCATTTTTTTCTCCGGATCACCGGATTGCCCCTGAAAACAGCCGGGATTTTTTGTCTTTGTTTCTTTCTCGCCCCTGCCTGTGCGGATGCCGCGCCGGCGGCCAATTCTCCAGCCGGAGAGTCAAAGCGATTTCTTCAGACCCTGGATACCCTCAACGCGCGCTGCGGATGGACGGATGTTTCGGCCGCAGGCATTGCCTGGGAGTACCACCGGACCACGCGCAACCGCCGCCCGCTCATTTTTGCGCGTTTCGGCGGCGGAGCGGGGAATTGTATTTTATTTCTGGCCGGCGTTCACGGCGATGAGCGGCCGACGGTTTATCTGATGCTGAAACTCGCGCAATACCTGCATGAGCATCCGGAAGTTGTGAAAGATCAATGCATCGTGATCGCGCCGCTGGTCAATCCCGACGGTTACTTTGCGGCGCCCCCGACCCGGGTCAACGCCGCCGGCGTGGATCTCAACCGCAATTTTCCGACCCGGGACTGGAGACGCGATGCGCATCGTCAGTGGCGAACCAAAGGCCGCAAAAATCCGCGTTATTACCCCGGCGCGAAAGCCGGCTCCGAGCCGGAGACGCTCTTTCAGACCGCTCTGATCAAAAGATTTCAGCCCCAGAAAATTCTCAGCGTTCACTCCCCGCTCAATTTTTTCGATTATGACGGACCCTCTTCCGATCTCGATTCGTTCGAACAGTGGATGGAAACCATCTCGAGGGAGGCCAATCACCCGCTGAAAAAATTCGGCTGCTACCCGGGATCGTTGGGAAATTACGCGGGGCATGAACGAAATATTTTCATGCTGACGCTTGAACTGCCCTCCTCCGATCCAAAGCGGGGCCCCGCGTATTTTCAGCAATTTTTTCCGGCTTTTTTGAAATTCATTCACCTGCCGGTTGCCGGAACACCGCCTTTTACAAGGCTGGTGAAACATGGTAAATGATACGAAACTCCTGTGACGGCTTCGGAGCGGATGCTCCAAAATGCAACGGGAAAAAGGAGACGCTGAAACCATGGTAGGGTCGTTTCAATCGATTGGCCGATGGATTTTTCTTGCGGCTGCCTTCGCTGGGATTGCTTTGATCATCCCGTTCGACGGATGGACGGACGACCACCGGCATCCCGGTCAAATTACGGTGGTGGAAGCCGTCCGCAAAGCTCTCGGGGAAAATCACGAAATCAAAGCAATGAAGAGCCTGGCGGCGGCCCAGACCGAGGAGGTCGGGATTGCCCGCAGTCACCTTCTGCCGAAAATATCCTTCGAAGGAAGATACCTCAGGACGAACAATCCCGGTTACGCGTTCATGTCCAAACTCAACCAGCAGAGAATCGAGGCGCAGGATTTCAACCCCGATTTGTTGAATCACCCGGATGCCATCAACGACTTCCAGTCGACCGTCGCGATTGAACAACCGATTTTCATGAAAAAGGCGCTGGTCGGCCTGGAAATGTCCCGCAGCGAGTCTCAGGCCCGGGAGGAAGAATTGAAGCGAAAAGAGGAAGAGATCGCTTTTCAGGTGGTTCAGGCCTGTCTGAACGTTCTGCGCGCGAAGGAATACGAGCGGGTTTCCGGCGTCGGTGTGGCGGATGCCGAGGAGCACCTGCGCGTGGCCCGGCTGCGCTACCAAAACGACGTGGGGCAGTATGCCGACACGCTGCGGGCTCGGACGGCGCTTTCGGAGGCCCGCCAGCGGCAAAATGTCGCACGGAAGAACGTGAGCCTTGCCCGGCGTGCACTCGGTCTTTTGCTGGCCACCAGCGATTCGCCCGACGTCGGGGAGGCTCTGCCGGAGCTGACGGTGAAGGATCTGTCCTTTTACGGGCAGAACGCGCAGCGGCGCGGTGATCTGCAGGCGCTCGCGTTTCGGACCGAAATCGCCGGACAGGGTGTCCGGGCGGCGGAAGCCGGTTATTTCCCGTACATTGGCGTGGGCGGCGCATACCAGTTCAATGACCACAACGACCCGCTGCGCCCCGAGGGAAAGAGTTGGCAGGTGACGGCGTTTCTGCGCTGGGAATTGTTTGACGGAGCCAGGCGGGGGTATGAACGGGCAAAAGCCAGGCACCTGGAATCCCGGTCCCGGGAATTTTTATCCGCCATGCAGAAAGGTGTTTCGTACAGGATTTACGAAGCCTACCTGAATGTTGAAGAGGCAGGACAAAACATGGAGCTGGCCCGGGAGACCCTGGCCACGGCGGAGGAAGGCGGCAGACTGCTGCGGCTGAGGTACGAAAACGAGCTCGCCCCGCTGGGAGAGCTGCTGAACGCGCAGGCGGTTGTCGAGCAGGCGCGCGCCGGGCTGGTGGACCGTTCCACCGACTACAGGCTGGCCCTGTTCACGCTGAGTTTTGAAAGCGGCACGATTTTACGGGATCTGGGCATTGAAACCGATATTCGTTGATCGAGAGGCGGCAATGACAAAAAGAAAAAATCGTTGGCGGAGCTTTAGGGCGCTTGCGGCGGCCGCGGCGCTGGCCGGCGTTTTGATGGCCGGCTGTCAGGGGGATCCACCGGAGAAGGCCGTACAGCGGCCGGTGGTGGACCAGGTGGTGGTCGAAAAAATTACGCCGTCCGCCGTGGACGAAATTTACGAAACGACCGGCACGGTGAAATCCGAGCGCACCAGCGTAGTGGCCACCCGGGCAATGGGAGTCGTGACTTCCCTGAAGGTCAGGGAGGGGGATGTAGTCCGGGCGGGGCAGCTCCTACTCACCCTGGACGACCGGGACGCGGCCCAGCGGCTGCAGGCAGCCGGCATGGCGCTCGAATCCGCCAAACAACAGAAAATGCTGACGGAGGCCACCTGGCAGCGCTATAAAAATCTGTACGCGGAAAAGGCCCTTTCCCGCCAGGAAATGGATCAGATCGAAACGCAGAAAAAAATCGCAGCGGCCGAATACGAACGCGCAGCCGCCATGGAGGAGGAAGCGCGAACGCATCGGTCCTTCACCCTGGTTACGGCGCCGGTTTCCGGCAGGGTCATGCATAAGCACATCGATGTCGGAAGCATGGCCGCGCCGGGCATGCCCCTGCTCTCCATCGAGCAGGAAGGCGACTATTTCGTGGAGGCGGCGGTGGATGAGCGCTGGAAGGGAAAAGTGAAACCAGGCTCGCCGGCCCGGGTGAGCCTGGAGAGCGCCGGCCTGGAGGAGCAAGGCTTCATCCGCCAGGTTCTGCCGGCCGTCGATCCTTTGTCCAGGACGTTTATTGTCAAAATCGGCCTGAAAAACGAGCGCCTCCGCAGCGGACTTTTCGCCCGCGTCCGGATTTTCGTCGGACAAAAGGAAGCCCTGACGGTTCCTGAGAAAGCGATCGTGATGAAGGGGCAATTGACGGGTGTTTACGCGGTGGATGATCAGGGCGTGGTAACTTACCGTCTGGTTCGCGCCGGAATGACGACGGCCGCGGGCGTGGAAGTCATTTCCGGACTCTCGCCGGGTGACCGCGTGATTACCGGTGGAATTGAGCGCGCCCGCGACGGCGGCCGGATCAGCGGAGGAAAAGCGCCATGACCGGCATCGGGATATCCGGAAAAATCGCCGGCGCCTTCATCCGTTCCAAGCTTACGCCGCTCTTGGTCATCGCGGCCTTCCTGATGGGCATGTTTGCCGTGATGATGACGCCGCGGGAAGAGGAACCGCAGATTGTCGTTCCCATGGTGGACGTTCATGTCGGCTATCCCGGCGCGACGCCGAAGGAAGTGGAAGAGCGCGTCACCATTCCCATGGAGAAGCTGCTGTGGGAAATCAAGGGCGTGGAGTATGTTTATTCGATCGTCCGGCCGGGGCACAACCTGACGATTGTCCGCTTCTACGTCGGCGAGAACCTGGAAGACTCGCTGGTCAAGCTCTACAACAAGCTGATGTCCAATTACGACCTCATCCCGCCCGGCGTTTCCGCGCCGATGGTCAAACCCAAATCCATCGATGACGTGCCCGTCCTGGCGCTGACGCTCTGGAGCAGCCAGCCGCGCTATACCGGCTATGAACTGCGGCGCATCGCGATGGAGCTGTGCGGGGAGCTCAAGAAGGACGTCAATGTGTCGGAATTTTCCGTCATCGGCGGCCAAAAAAGACAGGTTCGCCTGACGCTGGACCCGCAGCGCCTGCAGGCGTACGGTCTGTCGGCCGGGCAGATCCGGCAGAGCCTTGTCCGATCCAATGTCGTCATTCCTTCCGGCTCTTTCCCTTCGGGGAACCGGGAGACGGTGGTGGAAACCGGAAGCTTTTTAAAGGATGTCCGTGACGTCGGCAATCTCGTCGTGCACGTCTTCGGGGGGCGCCCCGTTTACCTGCGGGATGTCGCCGAGATCACGGACGGACCCGCGGAGCCCGCCCACTACGTGTTCATGGGCCTGGGGCCGGCGGCGGCCCGAAAAGCGCTTCGGGGCGACCCCGCCTCCCAGTCGGAAGCGGTGACGATCGCGCTGGCCAAGCAGAAAGGGGCCAATGCCAGCGTCGTGGCCGACGAGGCGCTGAAAAAAGTCTCGGCGCTGAAGGGAAAACTCATTCCCTCGGATGTGGAAGTCACCGTCACGCGCAATTACGGGGAAACCGCGAAGGACAAATCCGACGAGCTGCTCTATCACATGCTGATCGCCACGGTTTCCGTGATCGTGCTCATCGCTTTGTTTCTGGGATGGCGGGAATCGATTGTGGTGGGCGTAGCCGTTCCCGTGACGCTGGCGCTGACGCTGCTCATCAACTATCTTTACGGTTACACCCTCAACCGGGTCACGCTCTTCGCGCTGATCTTTTCCATCGGGATTCTGGTCGATGACGCCATTGTGGTGGTGGAGAACATCAATCGCCATTTCCGGATGAGAAAAATCAAGCCGCTTACGGCCGTTCTGGCCGTGGATGAGGTCGGCAATCCCACGATTCTCGCCACGTTCACCGTGATCGCCGCGCTGCTGCCGATGGCCTTTGTCTCCGGACTCATGGGCCCTTACATGCGGCCCATTCCCGTGGGCGCCTCGGCCGCGATGCTGTTTTCGCTGCTGGTTGCTTTTATCGTCAGTCCGTGGCTGTCCTATAAAGTTCTGAAAAGCGTCCGGCACGGGGGCGGTGAAGAAGAGGGTGACGGACGGTTTGGCCGGTTCTACGAGCAGGTGCTGGGGCCCCTGATTGACGCGCGAAAAAAGCGTTTTCTCGCCTTTGCAGCGATCACCGGCCTGCTGTTGCTGGCCGTCCTTCTGGTTCCCCTCAAAGGGGTTACCATGAAAATGCTGCCCTTCGACAACAAAAGCGAGATGCAGGTGATCATCGACATGCCTGAAGGCAGGACGCTGGAAGAAACCGCCGCCCTGACCCGTGAGCTCGCCGAATATCTGAAAACGGTTCCGGAGGTCACCGACTATCAGACATACATTGGAACCGCAGCGCCTTACAACTTCAACGGCCTGGTCCGCCATTATTTCCTCCGTTCAGGCGGCAATGTCGCCGATATCCAGGTGAATTTCGTCGACAAGGCCCACCGCGGGGAGCAGAGCCATGATATTGCCAAGCGCCTGCGCGTGCCGCTCAAAAAAATCGCGGATCGCTACGGCGCGCGGATCAAAATCGCGGAGCTTCCGCCGGGGCCGCCGGTATTGAGCACGCTGGTCGCGGAAATTTACGGGCCGGAACCCTCCCGCCGAATCGAAATCGCCCGCCAGGTTCGTGATATTTTTGAAAAGACGGACGGCGTGGTCGATGTGGACTGGTTTGTGGAAGACGACCAGCGAAAAATTTCTTTTGTCGTGGATCAGGAGAAGGCGGCGGCCGCCGGCATTTCGGTCGAAGACATCGCCGGAAGCGTCCGGATCGCGCTGGGCGGCAGCCAGGCGGGGCTGGTCCACATGGACCGGGAGCGCGAGCCGGTGGAGATCTTTTTGCGGATGCAGCTGGCGCAGCGGTCCGATCTCTCCTCGCTGCAGACGCTCACGATTCCGTCGCCGTCCGGGAAGACGGTTTCCCTGGCGGAGCTGGTGAACATTCGGGAAGGGGTGGAAGAAAAAACAATCTATCACAAGAACCTGAAAAAAGTGACGTATGTCATCGGCGATGTCGCGGGGACAGAGGAAAGTCCGGTGTACGCCATCCTGAAGATGAAAGAGGCGATAGCCGGCCTGAAGCTTCCCGAAGGATACGACTTCAAACAGTATTTCTCGGTCCAGCCGTGGCTGGAAGACCATTATGCCATGAAGTGGGACGGGGAATGGCACATCACCTATGAGGTTTTCCGGGACCTGGGCGTTGCGTTTGCCGTGGTGCTGATCATCATTTACATTCTGGTTGTGGCCTGGTTCCGCAATTTTGTGACGCCGCTGGTGATCATGGCGCCGATTCCGCTTACGCTGGTGGGCATCCTGCCCGGCCATTGGCTCTTCGGCGCCTTCTTTACCGCCACCTCCATGATCGGGTTTATCGCGCTTGCGGGCATTGTCGTGCGCAATTCCATTTTGCTGATTGATTTTGTCCAGATGGAATGGACGGAAAAAGGCGAACTGCGCCAGGCGCTCATCCGCGCGGGCGCCGTGCGTTTTCGTCCCATTCTTTTGACGGCGGCGGCGGTTGTGGTGGGTTCGTTCGTCATGCTGTTCGACCCCATTTTTCAGGGGCTGGCCATCGCCATGATGTTCGGGGCCGTGGCCTCGACCATTCTGACATTGATTGCCGTGCCGCTGCTCTACTATGAATTCTTCAAAAACAAGCCCTGCCCGGATCGGGGGAAAAAGGAAGAGGAGGAAGAACCGGGGGAGGCGCCCTTGAATTCGAAAGACGCAGGAGAAAGGGATGGGTAACGGGAAGCGGAATTTTGATCAGGATGCGGAGCGGTGGGATTTGAATCCCGCAAGGGTAAAATTGGCCTCGGAGATCAGCCGAGCGATCCTGCGGGAAATCCCTGCGACGCCCGATCTGGATGTTCTCGATTTCGGCTGCGGGACGGGGCTCATCACTTTGGCGCTGCTGCCTTATGTCCGCTCCATCACAGGCGTGGACAGCTCACAAGGCATGCTGGACGTTTTAAACCGTAAAATATCGGAACGGGGTCTCGCCAACGTCATCACCCGTTATGTGGATCTGGATCATGGGGATGTCCTTTCCGGGGCATTTCATCTGGCGGTCAGCGGCATGACCCTTCACCATATCCGGGATGTGGGGCCGCTTTTAAAGCAGTTTCATCACATTCTGAATCCTTCCGGCCTCTTGTGCATCGCGGATCTGGACGAAGAAGGCGGGCGGTTTCACACTTCCAACGAAGGCGTCTTCCATTTCGGCTTTGACCGACAAAAGCTTGCCCGGCAGTTCGAAGAGGCGGGATTTCAGAACGTCCGCGCCGTCCAGGCAGCTTCGGTTGAAAAGCCGATTGCGGGCGGCATGCACACCTTCAACGTTTTTCTGATGATCGGGACCAAGTAGGCGAGAAAACGTTTACCGGTTGCCGGTCAGGCGAAACGACAAGGACGTTATTTCCGTAAGCGCAGGCAGCGAGGGGCGAATCAAACAGCGCCCCTGCTCAATTCCTGTTGGCGTTTTGGAAAAGAATATGCTCTGATGACAGTCCCAAATGAAGGAGAAAAGCATTGTGAAAAAGAGCAAGACCAGCTTTTGTTGCCAGCACTGCGGGTACATGTCGCCCAAGTGGCTGGGCAAGTGCCCGTCCTGCAACGGCTGGAACTGCTTTGCCGAAGAACTGGTGACGGATCCGGATTCGGGCGGCCGTCCCGATCTGGTTTTCGGAGGCAAACCCCTTCCCATTTTCGATATCCCGGCCGAGGAGGGAATGCGAACGGTCACCGGCATCGCTGAAATCGACCGGGTGCTGGGCGGAGGCATTGTCAGCGGTTCGGCGATTCTCATCGGCGGCGAACCGGGCATCGGCAAATCGACGCTGATGCTGCAGGTGATGAAAAATCTGGCGATCGGCGGCCGGAAAGTGCTCTATGTGTCCGGCGAGGAGTCCGCCTCCCAGATCAAGCTGCGCGCCGACCGGATCGGCGCGCAGGCCAAGGATCTGCTGGTGCTGGTGGAAGTGTCCCTGGAAAAAATTCTGGAGCAGATCCGGAAAATCGAACCGGCCATAGTGGTGATCGATTCGGTGCAGACCGTTTATTCCGGCGATCTGATGTCCGCGCCGGGCAGCGTGGGGCAGGTCCGCGAAGCCTCGTCGCGGCTCATTCTTGCCGCCAAGAAAAGTTCCATTCCCTTGTTTCTGGTCGGCCATGTAACGAAGGACGGATCGATTGCCGGGCCGAAAGTCCTGGAGCACATGGTGGATACGGTTTTGTATTTTGAAGGCGATTCCGGGCACGCCTACCGGATTGTCCGCAGCATGAAAAATCGCTTCGGACCCGCCAATGAAATCGGTGTTTTTGAAATGCGCGACCGGGGGCTTCAGGAAGTGTCCAACCCTTCCGCTTTTTTTCTGGCTGAACGGCCGGAAAACGCTCCCGGATCGGTGGTGCTGGCGAGCCTCGAAGGCACCCGTCCGATTCTGGTGGAAATTCAGGCGCTGGTGAGCGCATCCAATTTGGGCATGCCCAGGCGGACGGCCATCGGTGTGGACCACAACAGAGTGTCGCTTCTGGTGGCCGTGCTGGATAAAATATGCGGCCTGCATCTGGGTGGGTCGGATATCTTCCTGAACGTCGCGGGCGGCGTTCGCGTGGAGGAGCCGGCCGTGGATCTGGCCGTTGTCTCGGCCATGGCGTCCAGTTTTCTGGACCGGCCGGTGGACGCCCGGACGGTGATTCTGGGGGAAGTCGGCCTCACGGGCGAGGTGCGGGCCGTGTCCCAGATTGAAACACGGGTAAAGGAGGCGGCCCGTCTGGGTTTTAACCGCTGCATCGTGCCCAAAACCAGTGTCGGTTCTTTGAGCAAGGCGGCAAAAATGGAAATTCGGGCGATCGTTTCCCTGAAAGAACTGCTGGAAACTCTTTTCTGAAGACTTCGCAAAAAATTCCTTAAAAATAGTATCCCCATGCCTTGACAGGGATGAAATCATGCATAAAATATCGCCGCTAAATCGGTATTTTAAAATTCAATATTTACAAGGAAGAAAGGAGAAGAAATAGTATGAAAATCAGACCTTTACAGGATAGAATCATTGTAAAACGTTTGGACGAGGAAACCAAAACCAAGGGCGGGATCATCATCCCGGACACAGCAAAAGAAAAACCGATTGAAGGAAAAGTCATTGCCGTGGGCAAGGGAAAAGTAGCCGATGACGGCAAACTGATCAAGCCCGAAGTCAGCGTGGGAGACAAAGTTCTTTTCAGCAAATACGGCGGCACCGAAGTGAAAATCGACGGCGAAGAATACCTGATCATGAGAGAAGACGACATTCTGGGCATTATTGAAAAATAAGAAAATATAAGGAGGAATCTGTACAATGGGAGCAAAAATACTTCTTTACGATGAAGAAGCAAGAAAATCGGTTCTGAAGGGCGTTAACACCCTGGCCGATGCCGTGAAAGTAACCCTCGGTCCCAAAGGCCGCAATGTGATTATTGACAAGAGCTTTGGTTCACCCACCGTAACGAAAGACGGCGTCACCGTCGCCAAAGAAATCGAACTGGAAGACAAATTTGAAAACATGGGCGCGCAGATGGTCAAGGAAGTGGCCAGCAAGACCAGCGACGTCGCCGGCGACGGCACCACCACCGCCACGCTTTTGGCTCAGGCCATCTACCGCGAAGGCGTCAAGGCCGTTGCGGCAGGTTCCAACCCCATGGATGTCAAACGCGGCATCGACAAGGCCGTCGAAGTCGTCGTCAAAGAGCTCAGCAAGATGAGCAAACCCACCAAAGATCAGAAAGAAATCGCCCAGGTCGGCACCATCTCCGCCAACAACGATGAAACCATCGGCAGCATCATCGCCGGCGCCATGGACAAAGTCGGCAAGGAAGGCGTCATCACCGTGGAAGAAGCCAAAGGGCTCGAAACCGAACTGGAGATCGTGGAAGGCATGCAGTTTGACCGCGGCTACCTGTCCCCTTATTTCGTTACGAATCCCGACAAGATGATCGTTGCGCTGGAAGACGCGCTCATCCTGATCTATGAAAAGAAAATCAGCGGCATGAAAGATCTGCTGCCGATCCTGGAACAGATCGCCAAAATGGGCAGACCGCTCCTCATCATCGCCGAAGACATCGAAGGCGAAGCGCTGGCGACGCTGGTCGTCAACAAGATCCGCGGCACGCTGCATGTGGCGGCTGTCAAAGCCCCCGGATTCGGCGACCGCCGCAAGGCCATGCTGGAAGACATCGCCATTCTCACCGGCGGCAAAATGATCTCCGAAGACATGGGCTACAAGCTGGAGAACGTGAAACTCGAAGACCTTGGCCGCGCCAAGAAGATCACCATTGATAAAGACAATACCACCATTATCGACGGCG
>CAZVGQ010000010.1:0-2306 GCA_964626775.1 uncultured Smithella sp.
TTTTTTTATGTTACGAAACCTCGTCTTTTTTGGAGCCCGTCACCATGAAAATTAAGAAAGTCGGCATTGTCGCCAACATCGAGAAGGAAAACATCGCCGGATTCACCGGCACGCTCAAAAAATGGCTGGAAGCCAGAGGGATTCGGGTTTCTCTGGAAGCCAACATTGCGGCCGCCGTCGGCGGGAGCGGAGGATTCAAACTGGAAGACCTGGCCGCCAGAGCGGACCTGATCGCCGTGCTGGGCGGCGACGGCACGATGCTGCGCACCGCCCGCTATGTCGCGCAGCACCCCGTGCCCATCGTCGGCATCAACATGGGGACGTTCGGCTATCTCACGGAGGTCAATCTCAACGAGACTTACGCGGCTTTCGAACTGATTCTCAAGGGCGATTTCCTGACGGAAAAACGGATGATGCTGGATGTGAAAATCCGCCGGGGCAACAAAATCGTCGGTTCGGGCATGGTGTTGAATGACGTGGTGATCAACCGCGGCAACCTTTCCCGCATCGTCGAGCTGGAAACGTCCGTTAACGGCCATTATCTCACAACCTACAAATCCGACGGTCTGATCATTTCGACCCCCACGGGCTCGACGGCCTATTCGCTTTCCGCCGGAGGCCCGATTGTCGTTCCCGGCAAAGAATTGATCATCATCAATCCGATCTGTCCCCACACGCTGACCAACCGGCCGATTATTTTCCCAGAAAATTCCGACCTGCAGATCACGCTTTGGTCCAAGGAAAGCGGCGCCACCGTGACGCTGGACGGACAGGAATCCTACCGGATCAGTTCCGGTGATGTCATGACCATACGAAAATCAAAATTTTATACGAGGCTGGTGCTTTCACCGCACCGCAGTTACGGGGAGATTCTGCGTTCCAAACTGGGCTGGGGCAGTCTGCCTTCAGGCGCTGGGAAAAGGAAAAATGCTTCGTGATCTGAGCATTGCCAATTTTGCCATCATCGACGAACTGCGCGTTTCGTTTGAAGAAGGTCTGAACATTATTTCGGGAGAGACCGGCGCGGGCAAGTCCATTCTGATCGGCGCGGTCAGCCTGCTTTTGGGCGACCGGGCCGCGGCGGACATGATCCGGACCCAAACGGACACGGCAACCGTGGAGGCGCTCTTTGATATTCAGGGCAACCGGGCGCTTCAGGAGAAGCTGGCCCGGATGGGGTTTGCCGACGGGGACGACCTTGTGATCCGCAGGGTCATCTCGCGCTCCGGCAAGAACAAGGCGCAAATCAACGGACAGATGGCGACGCTGGCGAATCTGGCCGCGATCAGCGAATCGCTGATCAATATCTGCGGGCAGCACGAACATCAGGTGATTCTCTTCGCGGAAAATCACATCGACATTCTCGACGCTTTCGGCGGCATTCTGGACGCCCGCAAGGAAACCGCAGCCGTTTATGACCGGTATCAGCAGTGCCTCGGCCGGATGGCGAAGCTGGAGGATCTGCGGCGCCACCGCGCGGAAAAAGCCGATTGGATTCGGTTTCAGCTTGCGGAAATCAACGACCTGAATCCCGTCGCGGGCGAAGATGTTTTGCTTTCCGATGAAAAGAAAGTGCTGGCCAACGCGCAGAAGCTTGCGGATTGGGCGAACCGGGCTTACGCGCTGCTTTACGCGGATGCGGGCTCCATCAGTGAAAAGCTCAAGGAAGCCCTCTCGCAGATTCGGGAAATCCAAAAGATCGATTCAGGATTGAATCTCCGTCCGGCCGATGTGGAAGCAAGCTACGCCGTGCTGCAGGAAGCGGCGTTGACGCTGCGCGATTATAGGCAAAAACTGGTTTTTGATCCCGAACGGCTGGCGGCGATCGATGAACGCCAGGACGCGCTGGGCCGGCTCAAGCGCAAGCATGGTGGAACGCTGGACGCCGTGCTGAAACGCAAGCAAGAAATGGAAGAAGAGCTGCAGGGCGTTTCCGGCGCGGAGGAAGAGCTGGCGCAGCTCGGTAAGGAAAAAGATGCGCTGGCGGGAGAGCTTCGCGAAAAGGCGCTCGAGCTTTCTAAGATGAGGCAGCGGGCCGCGCAAAGCCTGGAGCGGGCGGTGGACCGGGAAATCCGTGATCTAAACATGCCGCACGCCTCCTTTACCGTGAAATTTCTGCGTCGCTGTTCCAGGGACGAAACCACCTACGGACCAAAGGGCGGCGATGATCTAGAGTTTTATTTGACGGCCAATGCCGGGGAAGAGCCGAAGCCCCTGAATAAAATTGCTTCCGGCGGCGAGTTGTCGCGCATCGTGCTGGCGCTGAAGAATGTTTTGACGCGGATCGGTTCGGTGGACACCGTCGT
>CAZVGQ010000010.1:2406-18615 GCA_964626775.1 uncultured Smithella sp.
TCGTGCTGGCGCTGAAGAATGTTTTGACGCGGATCGGTTCGGTGGACACCGTCGTGTTCGATGAAGTGGACTCCGGCATCGGCGGCGCCACCGCGGAGATCGTCGGACGAAAATTGAAGACCCTGTCGGCGCATCATCAGGTCATCTGCATTACGCACCTGCCGCAGATTGCCAGCTTCGGCGGCCCGCATCTGCGGGTCAGCAAGAAAGTTGCAGGCGGCCGGACGTCCACGGTCGTGGAAAAAATCGATGACGAGCAGAAAATCGAGGAAATCGGACGGATGCTGGGCGGCGTGGATGTGACCGAAACCGCGAGGGATCATGCCCGGGAACTGCTGGCCGCCGCGGGGTCCGCCACAGGAAGGAGCAGGAATGCTAAGAAAAGCGCGCATCGGTGACGTCAAAACCATTCACCGGCTGATCAATGTGTCGGCGGCGAAAGGGGAGATGCTGCCGCGTTCCCTGATGGATATCTATAATTCCGTTCGGGACTTCATCGTGTATTTTGATGAAGCCGAGCAGAAGATTGTGGGAATCTGCGCGATGAACATCATCTGGGAAAATCTGGCGGAAATCCGTTCCCTTTATGTGGACGACGCCTTCCGGAGAAAAGGCATCGGCCGCAAGCTGGTTGAATTCTGCATTTCCGACGCCATCACCCTGGAGCTGTTTCGCATTTTTACCCTGACGTACAAGAAAGAATTCTTTGCCGGACTGGGCTTCAAGGAAGTGGACCGTTCCATTTTGCCGGAGAAGGTCTGGTCGGACTGTTTCCGCTGTCCCAAGTTTCCCGACTACTGCGACGAAACCGCGATGATCATCGAATTATGAAGCTTCTGAAAATTTATTTTCTCCTCCTGCTGACGGTCATGATCCTGGCGGCCGGCTGCGCGAAAAAAGAGGCGTTCAGGCCGGAGCCGCCCCCGCCCGAGAAGGCGCTGGTTCCGGCGGATGCCCGGCGGATGGATTTCGTCGACGACCTGGACGCCGAATCCCTTCTGCTGGCGATTGATCGTAGTCTGCTCTATTACGACGGTCCCGGAAAAAATCAGACCTTTCAACTTGTGGACCGTAAGGTGAGCGCGCCCCGAATGAAGGAAACGCTGATTGCTTTCCGCGAAATTCTGGTATCCGACATTCCCGTCGAGCGGAAAAAAAGCCGGATTGCGGATGAATTTCTTCTGCTTCGGGCGGCGGGGGAAAACGGGGACGGCGTCGTCCTGTTTACCGGCTACTATGAGCCGCTTTTGGAAGGCTCTCTGACGAAGACGGAGAAATACAAATATCCGCTCTACCGCCCGCCGCCGGACATCGTTGTGGAAAAGATATCCAAACATGAAACCAGAATCAGCCGCCGCGAAGACGGCCGGCTGGTTCCCTATTACTCCCGCCGGGAAATCGATGTGGACGGCGTATTGCAGGGCAGGGGGCTGGAATTGATCTGGGTGTCCGACCCCGTCGAGCTGAATTCCCTGCACACCCAGGGATCGGGAAAGATCCGGCTGGAAGACGGCCGAATGCTGACCGTCAGCTACGCGCAGAACAACGGCCGGCCGTTTCGCTCCGCGACGCAGAACCTGCTCAACGAAAATAAAATCGACCCGGGCGACGCCTCCTACCGCGGATTCAAAGCCTGGCTCAAAGGCAAAAGCGAAAGCGACATCTACGAGATTTTGAGCCACAACGAACGCTACATTTTTTTCCGCTTCGTGGAACGCGAACCGGTCGGTTCCCTGGGGCAGCCGGTGACGCCTCACCGGTCGATTGCCACGGACCCGGCGTATTTTCCGCAGGGCGCACTCGCCTTCATCCGCTTGCGAAAGCCGGTTCTGGACGAGGATTACCGGGTGGTCCGCCGCGTCGAATTTTCGCGCTTTGTCCTGAATCAGGACAAGGGATCCGCCATTCGGGGGCCGGGGCGGGTCGATCTGTTTTGCGGGTTCGGCCCTGAAGCCCAGGCCACCGCCGGCAGCCTAAAGGAAAAAGGCGAACTCTTCTTTTTGCTCCTCAAATAGAGGTTGTGTCAGAATGGTCAAAAGCTGTCATTCCCGCGAAGCTTGCCCTCGAGAAGTCGGGGGGCGGGAATCCAGAGTGCGTCGCTTTAGCGGCGCTGGTGCGACAAATGTAACCCTGTTCAATGTAGTGCGTGGCTTCAGCCGCGCTGTTTTTTGGCGGGGTTAAAACCCCGCACTACATCGGTTGGCGCCATGATCAATTCAGTGCGTGGCTTTAGCCTCGCTGGCAAAAACCGGAATCCAGGCTGATTATACTGGATGCCGGCTTGCGCCGGTATGACCTGCAAGTCATGCGTGGCAAAATCAGCGGTTTGATGCGGTTGTGATAAGCTTTCATGACGAAGGATGGAAGCCTATGAATGAAATGCTTTTAGGCCTGGCCATAGCCCTCCAGATCGGCGACGGGGTGACGACCTTTCTTGCCCTTCAAAAACAGGGCGTGAGGGAATGGAACAGAATCATGCGCTGTCTGTTTGACAGGCTCGGCGTTGTTCAGGGACTGGTGCTGGCCAAAAGCTTCGGTGTGGCGGTTTGCTGGGTTGCCTATGCGTATGCCGGACCTTTTGCCGTTTATACACTGGGCTTCATCGTCGTGCTGTACTCGATTGTCGTGATCAACAATCTGAAATCGCTTTGCCGGTGAAGATAGACCTTTGAAGAACGTCCTTTTTCTGTCATTCCCACGTATAACCTAAAGGTCACGAGTGCGGGAATCCATAAGGTTTCGAAAAGACTGGATTCCCGTTTCCACGGAATGACAAATTACCGGGTTTCGTGAGATAGTCAAGGGTCTCGAAGCTAGTCGCCACGGGCGCCGGTTCCGGGAGGGCCCGGCGCCCGCCCCTCTTTTGTTTCCCGCGTCCTATGTGAAATGAACGGCCAGCATGGAAAAGTCGTCTTCCAGGGTTTTCTGGCCGTGGTAGTCCTGCATCTTCCGGTACAGGGCATCAATATCTTCGCCCGCTTCCATTTTGTGCTGCAACAGATATTCCCCCAGTTGATCCAGCGTCCACATGCTGCCTTCGGGAGGATCCACTTCGTAAACGCCGTCGGAAAAGACGTACAGATTCGCTCCGGGCGGAACGTTGACGGAACTCCCCTGATAGGCGCTTTCCGGAAGGCCGCCGATGAACAGGTTGTTCGTCATAAGCTTGGTCAGATTTCCCTCTTTGGAAATGAGAAAAGCCGGGGGGTGGCCGCCGCTGGCAAAGCGAAGCTCCCGGGTCCGGCGGTCGAAAACGCCGTACCAGATCGTGAAATAGAGATTGTTGTGGTGCTCCATCTGAAATGCGTTGTTGAGCGCGGCCAGCACCCGGTCCGGGGAATGGAAATCCGTGTCGGGCAGCGTCTGGGAGCGGATGGCATTGAAGGCGGAAACGGAAAGCAGCGCCGAGCCGACCCCGTGCCCGCAGACGTCCAGAAGATAAACGGCGAACGTGTTTTCATCGAGCCAGTGGTAGCCGAAGCTGTCGCCGCCCAGTTGGGCGCTGGGGAAAAAGCGCCAGGCCGTCGTGATGGTCGGATCGGAAAGGGGAGGCGGCATGAGCGACACCACGTAATCGGCCGCCTGGGCCAGTTCCGCGGCCAGCGCCTGCCGGCTGGCGAGCAGCGCGGCATAGGCTTCGTTTCGCTGCAGCAGGTTGATGTAGCCTCGGGAATGGTAGCGGATGCGGGCGACCAGTTCAATGCGGTCGGGAAGCTTCACCAGGTAGTCATTGGCGCCGAGCGCGAAGGCGTCCGCCTTCGTCACCGCTTCTTCCTTGGAGGATAAAACGATCAGGGGCACGTCCTTGAGCTGGGGATGGACGCGGAAAAATTTCACCAGCGTCAGGCCGTCGATCTCCGGCATAATCAGGTCCTGAAGGATCACCGTCGGCTGAAACGAGGCGGCGGTGGGGATGGCCTGCGTGGGGTCCTGGCAGAACTGAAAAACAATGTCCGTTTCCGGCTCGAGCATTCTTTTTACCGCCGCGCCGACAATCGCCTGATCATCGATGAGCAGGACCTTGATTTTGTGGTCCGTCAGTGTGGTCGCCGGGTCCCGGCTTCCGGACGGGGCGGAGGTTGGATTTTCTTTCTCGGTCATAATGATTATCCTTTGCGGTTGTTGATTTTCTTTACAATGGCCCCGGCGATTTGGTCCAGGGGCAGGATTTCCGAAGCGCCGCCCAGCTCCACGGCCGCCGCCGGCATGCCATAGACGACGGAGGTCTTTTCATCCTGGACGATGGTGTGCCAGCCGGTTTTGAAGAGAGCCGACAGACCTTCCCCGCCGTCCCGCCCCATGCCGGTGAGGAGGACCGCCACGTCATTTTGCGGCCAGTATTGCCGAAGGCTTTCAAAAAGCGCGTTGACGGAGGGACGATAGGGATAATTTCGGGGATGCTCCGTGTAGTGAAGCGCGCCGTCCGGTCCGAGGACAAGGTGATCGTTGGTTTGGGCCACCAGAGCGGCGCCGGGCTTGGGCCGCATGCCTTCACCGGCAATGGCTACGTCAAGCGGCGTCTGGGAATTCAGCCAGGAGGCGAGGCCGGAGGCGAACTGCGAATCGACATGCTGGCAGATGACGATCGCGGCGGGAAATTCCCCGGGTAGGCCGGACAGAATCGTGGCCAGGGCCTTGGGGCCTCCCGTCGAGGAGCCGATGGCGACGAGCTGCGGCCGCGGCTCTTTTTTCGTTTCACGGGCGGTTGCGGCCGGTTTTGCCGTTCGGGACGCGCTTCCCAGAAGCCTGGCCATGGTGTCGATTTTCTTGAGCAGGGCGTCCGCGCCTTCCAGAAACCCGTTGGAATGAAGCACAGGCGTGGCAATAACATCCAGCGCCCCGCACCCCATCGCCTCGAACACTTTTCCCGCCTGCCGTTGTCTGGCGTTGGAAAGGACCAGAATCGCGCAGGGCGTTTCTTTCATCACATCGCAGATCAGTTTTGCACCGTTCACGTCGGCCAGCTCCAAATCGATCAGCAGAATGTCCGGCAGACCATGACGGCATTGCCGGATGACATCGCTGCCGTGTCCCGTGGTCCAGATGACCGCGCAGCCGGCATCCGGGGCAATGATTTGGCGCAGGATTTTCAGGGCGTTCTCGTCGTGATGGGCAATGGCGATTTTGAGCGTCATTCGGGTCCTCCGATCAGGTCGCGAACGGCGGTCAGCAGGCTTTCATCATGAAAGCTACCCTTGGTCAGATAGTAGTTGGCGCCGGCTTCCAGGCCCCGCAGCCGGTCCTCTTCACGGTCTTTGTAGGAGACAATCATCACCGGCATGTCGTGAAGCTGCGGATCGGCTTTGACCGTCCGGACAAGATCGATGCCGTTCATGCGCGGCATGTCCACGTCGGAAACGAGCAGTTCAAAGGATTGCGACGTCAGCTTGTTCCAGCCGTCCACGCCGTCAATGGCGGTGGTGACCTCGTATCCGGCGTTTTCCAGAAGTCTGCGCTCCACTTCGCGCACGGTCAGGGAGTCGTCCACCACCAGAACGCGCTTTTTGCCCGTTTTCAGGGCCTGACGGCCCCGGCCGATTTTCTGAAGCTTGCCGGTCGTCAGCAACTGGTGAATGGAACGGACCAGATCATCCACATCGAAAATGACCACCGGCGAACCGTCGTCCAGAATGGCGCCGGCGCTGACATTGGGGACCTTGCCGAGGCGGCTGTCCAGCGGCCGGACCACGAGATTTTCCTCGCCCAGCACGCGGTCAACCACCAGCCCGTAGCGATTCAGCCGGTCGCTGATGATGACGACGGAAAATCCTGCAGGCGGGGTGGAGGCCTGCGGCAGCCCGAAAAGCTGGCGCGCGTCGAGAATGCCCACATGCTCCCCGTCCAAAGTGCAGTAGGGGCGGTCTTCGATTTCCCGAATGTCGGCGGGGGCCAGGAACAAAACCCGGTCGATGCGGGAAAGGGGCAGGGCATACGCTTCGCCGGCAATTGACAAAAGCAGGGTTCTGAGCACTGAAAGGGTCAGCGGCAACTGCAGGTGAAAGCGGGCGCCCCGGCCGGCGTCTGCGTCAACGCGCACGGTTCCGCCTACTTCATGGGCCATGTTGAAAACGACGTCCAGACCGACACCCCGGCCGGAAATTTCCGTCACCTTCCGGGCGGTGGAAAACCCCGGCAGAAACAGAAACTCGAAAAGTTCCGCGCGGCTTAAGCTTCCGGCCATGTCCGGTGAAACATATCCTTTTTCAACCACCTTGCCCCGCAAATCCTCGGGGTTGATTCCCCGGCCGTCGTCGGTGAGCGTAATGTTCAGCATTCCCGCGACGTGGCGAGCTTCCAGAAGGAGAGTCCCTTCCTCCGGTTTGCCTGCCGCCTTGCGTTCCCCGGGCGTTTCCATGCCGTGATCGATGGCGTTGCGGATCAAATGGGACAGGGGCGCCTCCAGGCGCTCCAGAATATCCCGGTCAACGGGCGTGGCGGCTCCGGCAATTTCGAAGCGGATCTGTTTTCCCGTTTCCCGGGCCAGATCCCGGACCAGGCGGGGAAAGCCGTGGAGACCGTCCGAAAAAGGCACCATGCGGCTCGAGATGACTTCGTTGTAGAGGCGATGCGCCAGATGTTCCAGGCGGCGTGAAAAACGTTCGAACCGGACGATTTCCCGGGAAACGGTTTGCTGGGCCGAGACCGCGCCGGACAGCGTCTGCTGAAGATCTTCCTTTCCTTCGTCCTGCTCGTTTGCCTCCTGCCGCTCCAGGAAGTCGCGCAGGGGTTTTTCGATTTCGAAGATTTCCTTTTTGAGGACCAGGAGGCTTTGATAGACGGTTTTGACGGATTGGGCCTGCACGAGGCATTCGCCCGCCAGGGCCATCAGACGGTTCATGTTTTCGGACCGGACGCGCACCAGGCCTCCGTCTCCCTGATCCTGCGAACGGCGTGAACGGACGGCCGGCGGTGCGGTTTGCGGCCCCGGACAGGCGTTTTCCAAAACGGCTGCCTGGGGCGGCTCTTGAGCTTCCGGCTCTCCGGGGCGCGGCGCCGGCGCGGTGCCGGCGTTTGTGTCTTGCGCCTTTTGGGGGACGTCCCCGGCCGCTTTTTCTTCCGCCTGCGCGGCTGCGGCCGGTGGAGGCGCGGTTTCCTGAGGCGACGAGAGAAAGTTTCTCAGCTCGCCTGCCATGACTGAAATTTCCTGGGTTCCTCGCTCCAGAGCGGCGGGCAGCTCCTGAATGTCCAGGCGGGAAAGTGAGGCAAAAAAATCATTTCCCTTGAGCAGCCGGTCAACCGCTGTGGAAGTCAGCGGCCGTTTCCCGCTCTGTGCCGCCGACAGAACGTCTTCCATGGCGTGGGCCAGGGTGACGGCTGTGTTCAACCCCACAATCCGGGCGGCCCCCTTGATGGAATGGGCGGCGCGCATGAGCGGTTCGATGCGCTCCGGCGTCTGGTCACGCTCCGCCGTGACCAGACCGGCCTCCAGCATCCGGGTGTTGTTTTCCAGTTCCACGCGGAACAGGTCGAGCATCAGGGGATCAATGGGGGCTGCGTCCGTGGTCATGGGTTCAGACTCCTTGTCATGGCGGGGAAGAGCCGCTCTTCATCCAGAAGCCCGACCGGGCGGCCATTGAGCAGGAAGATGCCCCGGGTCAGCGCTCTCGCGCTGCGCGAGAGCGTGGCGGGAACTTCTCCGAGATCCTCCGGGGCAATCCGATGGACCCCCAGAATCTGTTCGACGGGAAACACGAAGCGTTGCCCTTCACGGCCGACCACCAGCATTCTCTCATAAGCCGGCGCAGGCCCGTTTTCCTGCGCTTCAGAGGTCAGATCCAGCAGGTCCGCGACGGACAGGCACAGAAGCAGTTCTCCGTTAATGTTGGCGATTCCCCGAAAAATCCGGTTGACCTTCAGCGGCAGCGTGTGAACCGGGGACGGTTCCGCCGCTTCCTGAAAATAGATGGTTTTGACGGCAAACTTCTCGCCGCACAGGCGGAAAACCATTACGGACAGCGTTCCCAGCCTGGCCGTTTCCTTGGGCAGGGCCATCACGGCGGCGCGCTCCTCCACGTAGGCCGACGGAAGATCACGGTCCAGATGCTGCCTGCCCGCGGTGGCATAAACTGAACAGCGACGGCAGTGAATCAGGCGCACCAGTTCCGGGCAGGTCCCGTCGCCGTAAATTCCTTTTACCTTCCAGCAGTATTTTGCAGTGTTTGCCATAAGTCTTGTTTTGCCGTTTCTGTGATTCAGTCGTTATTTTTTGACGGCCGCTTTTCGTTCGGCCCGCTCCCGGTAAAGCGCCGCTTTGCCTTCTTTCCCTTTCTGCCGGTAGATCAGACTGATGTGAACCAGGCTTTCATAGTGGCCGGGATCAAGGTAGAGAGCCTTTAAAAAGTATTCCTCCGCCCCGTTTACGTCCTGTGCAGCCATGGAGAGGATTCCCATCAGGCAATAGGCTTCGGCGGCCGGTCCGAATTTGCGCGTGTATTCCCGGCAGAGGCGCGCGGCGCCTGCCGTATCGCCTGCGTCAGCCAGACGCCGGGCTTCTTGAATCTGCCGATCCGTCGAGGGGATGTTGAAGTCGGTATTTGCTGCTCCGTTTTTTTCGGGCTTTCGCTGTTCCTCAAAGGGAGCCTTCGACGGACCTGCAGCCGGACGGATCGGTGTTTTTTTCTTTACACTGGCGTTTGTTGATAGGAAAGCGGTTTCTCTGCGTTTGTTTTCTGACGAAGTCGGTTTTTCGGGGATGCCCGCAGTGACGGTTGCACGCAAGGCGGCAGGGGCGGGTTTGGTCAGGGCAAAGGCTCTGTCCCACGGAAGAGGCAGATAGCCGCGCTGATGCCAGAAATTGGTTTCCGTATGGCCGGTGAAGAGCAGCCCGCCGGGAATCAGGAGCCGGTCCATCCGGTCGAAAATCCGAAGGCGGGCCTCAGGGGTCATATAGATGAGCAGATTCCTGCAGAAAATGATCGCATAGGGGCCTCGTCCGGCAAGGCTTCCGGGCAAAGCCAGATTGTCGAGATGAAAGGCGACCCGGCGGACAACGGCATCGGTCACTTTGGAGCCGGAAGGTGTTGTCTCGAAAAAGCGGGCGACGTCCTCGCCGATGTTTCCCCGAAATGAACTTTTCAAATAGCAGGCGCGGCGGGCCTTCTCGAGGGCCAGGGCGCTCGCGTCCACTCCGTCCACCGTAAAGGACGAAGGCGGCAGCCCGGCGGCCAGCAGGGTCATGACAATGGAGTAGGGCTCTTCGCCGGTCGCGCAAGGGGCGGACAGAATATTCAAAACGCTCCCCGGGCGCGCCTCGTGCAATGTTCGGGCATGACGGGCGAGGCAGAGAAAAGGCCCCCTGTCGCGGAAGAACCAGGTCTCTCCGACAACGACGGAATCAATCAGCCGCTGCCGCACATCGGGAGAAGAACCAAACAGCTTTTCATATGCTTGCGGATTCGAAACGCCTTCGCGCCGCATGGCGGCTGCGACGGCCCGCTGGACGGCGTCTCTGCCCGCGGATTCCGGCTCCATGCCCAAAGAATGGGTGAGGAATTCCATGATGGCGGGAGGCCCGTTCATCCGTTGGTGACCTCCGGCGGGAAAAGGGTGAAAAGCAGGTCGCGGGTCAGCAGACGATCCATGTCCAGAACCTGTATGGAGCCCCGCTCGTCAAACATTGTGTCTCCCAGATAGGGCGCGCCGCTGACGGTCACCACCGGCTGCTGGAGGCTTTCCTTCCTGCAGTCGATCATTTCCGTCACCGCTTCGGCCAGAAGGCCCAGCGTGTGGGAACGGCTGTCTTCTCCCTGATAGGTGATCAGAATGATGCGCGTGCTCATTCGGGGACGGGAAGGGGCTCCGGTCAGAAGCACGGTCAGGTCCACCACCGGCGTAAGCGTTCCCCGGTAATTGAACGTTCCCGCGACTTCCGGCGGCGCGTGAGGAACGGCCCTCAGGGAAACCATGGAGGATACTTCAATAATCTGCCCGATATCGAGGCCGTAACGGTCGGCGCCTGCCTGAAACTGAAGTAGCAACATAGGTTGTTTCCCGATCAGGAGCTGATTTTAAACCGGGAGACCTCTGACTGAAGCCCCGCGATGGCCTCGTTGAGCTGCTCCGTTGCCAGTTTGAATTCATGCAGCGACGCCTTGGTCTGCTCGGCCGCGAGCGACAACTGGCCCATGGCTTCGCTGATCTGCTGCGCGCCCTGGGACTGGCCGTACATGCCGTCCTTGACGGCGGTGAACTGCGGGCCGTGGATGCGCACCTGATCAATGATTTGGGCAAGCTGCCCGCTCTGCGCGGCCATGGTTTCCACGCCGCGCCTGACCTCGTCGTTGAATTTGTCCATCTCCATCACACCGGTGGCGACGGACGTCTGCATTTCAGAGACGACCTGCTGAATGTCCTGCGTGGCGATGGCCGTCTGATCGGCCAGCCGGCTGATCTCACGGGCGACGACCGAAAAGCCCCTTCCGAATTCACCGGCTTTTTCCGCCTCGATGGCGGCGTTTAACGACAGCAGATTGGTCTGGTCCGAAATCTTGTTGATGGTGGTGACGACGTGTGAAATCCTGTTGGCCCGGTCGTTGATGACGGTCAGCTTGGAAGTGATGGAAGAAGTTGCCCTGACCAGTTCCCTCATGGCCGTTTCCATTTGGGAGAGGTCCTTGCGGCCCTCCTCGGCCATGCCGATGGTTTCATTGAGCGACGCGTTGACCCCGTCCATGGTCTGGGCCAGATCGTCCGCCGTGGCGGCGATTTCCCGGCTGGTGGCCGTCACTTCGGTGGTGGAAGCCGCCTGCTGGGCCACGGTCGCTTCGAGTTCGCGCGCGGAAGCGGCGATTTCCGTGGCGGATGTGGTCACCTGGATGCCCGACCGGTGAACCTGACCGATGAGCGAGTCGAGATTGCCCGTCATGGCCTGAAAGGCCTGGAGAAGTTTTCCGGTTTCGTCTCCGGATTGAATGATCCGCGTTGACCCGGCGCCGGCCAGTTCTTCCCGGGTTTGCTGAATGTCTCCGGTGGCGATCTTCTGGGCAAGCGATGTTGTCAGTTCCAGAGGAGCCGTCAGCCGCCGGGCCAGGAACACGGCCGCGAGCACGGACAGAAGAATGATCAGCGCTCCCGCCAGGATCATTTTCAAAAAGAGGGACCGGATCATATCATGCACATGGCCGATGGGACCGAAGAAGTCGTCTTCGTAGGTTCCGGCCACGATCACCCAGTCAAAAGGCTCAAAGTAAATGACGGACGATATTTTTTTTCTCGGTTGGGGCTCACCGGGATTTTGCCAGATGTATTCATGATAGAAGGCTTCGCCCTTTGGCTGGGCCAGCGCCCTGGTAATCAGGGTCTGGATGGTGAGGTTGCCGTGAACGTCTTTCTGCTCCCAGATGTTTTCCCCGTCGCGCTTGCCGTCTTTGGAAATGACGTATCGCCCCCGGTGCTCGTTTTTCCCGCCGACGACGCCCACATAGCCCAGCTTTCCCACCTTCATGCTCATGATCGCTTTCCGAAGCGACGCGACGGCTTCCAGCTTTTCCCCTACGTAAAGCATGCCGATGATTTTTCCGCCGCGGTCCGAGATGGGTTCATAGGCAGTGAGATACCAGGTGTTGACGACATAGGCGAGCCCCCGGTAGGACTGTCCCTTCAGGACCGTAGATGTCACCGGGTTGACCTTTCCGTCCGGCAGAAGGTTTGGAATGTAGGTGCCGATGGCCCGGCGGTGGTTCAGATCCTCCACGTTGGTTGCCACCCTCAGCATGTCTCCACTTTCGTTCATGCGCTGAAAAATGGTGCAGGTGATGCCGACGAGGCGCTTTACGTCATCGACGACGGGCGTGGGCGTTGACGGGCTGCGGTTCTGGCCCAGCCAGACGCCGCCCGCCGTGAGTTTAGGCAGTTCGACTTTCTGGGTTTCCTGCGTCAGCTGGTTGACGGCGTCCCAGGCGACCTTTTCCCTGGCCACATCGATGCCCCCTTGCTGCTTCAGGATGCTTCTGGCTACATTGAGGCCGTTGTTGATTTTTCTCTGCATCAGGTCGTTGGAGGTTTCGCACAGTCCGTAAACGTCCCTGGCAATCTGGGACATGTTGGCCATGGCGACGTCGCCTAATTCTTTCGAGGCCAGATTCGAAACGGAGGTTTTGAAAGATCCCATGAGGAGCATCATAACCACAACCGGTAAAACGGCGGCCAAGACGGCAAGCCCGATGATCTTTCGCTTCAGGGAAAGTTTTGACATGGCGACGCATCCTTGATCCGTATTTTGGCGCGGCAAAGTATAGGAAACGCCGTGGGGTCTGTCAAGAAAATCTTGGGAAATGATCACGTTGGCGGAACAGAAAATCTTGGAAAATTCAGGAGAAGTCCTGCTCCGGTCGCCGGATGGCCGGAAAAGGCATCGCCGGTATAGGATTTTATGTATTGACAGAATGAAGAGATCACATATATCGATTGATGACCGCGGAAAATTGAAAATGCGGATCGCGTTTTCAAATCCGGAGCGTGAAGCCGGCAGGGGCACTCCCGCGGTCCTTCCACCGGATTATGACGCAGGCAGCCCAGCCCAGAAAAGGCGCCATTCCTCACGGCGGAGAGAGGCAAAATGACGGAAGAAGAAACGGTTGACGAAATTCTGGGCGGAGGTCTGAAAATCCGCCAGAGCGCAAGAGGCTACCGGTTTACGCTGGACTCCCTGGTGCTGGCGGGATTTGCTTCGGTAAAACCCCGGTCCGTCAATCTGGATCTGGGCTGCGGCAACGGAATTCTCGCGCTGGTCATGGCCAGACGGCATCCGCTGACCCGCTGGATCGGCCTGGAAATTCAGGAAGGACCGGCAAAGCTGGCCCGCCGAAATGTCGAACAAAATGGTTTGGAAAAGCGTGTCGCGATTGTGGCGGGTGATGCCCGGGACGTGAAGAGGATTTTTTCACCCCGTTCGTTTGACAATATCCTTTTCAATCCGCCCTATCGAAAAATATCTTCCGGCAGAATGAATCCGCTCTCCGAAAAAGCGATTGCCCGCCACGAGCTTCATGGATCGCTGGCGGATTTTCTGGCGGCGTCAAAGGTTCTGCTCAAGCCAAAGGGGCGGGTCTTCACGATTTATCCGGCGACCAGGCTGGCGGAGCTGGTCAGCCTGTTTCGCCAAACGGACATCGAGCCCAAGCGAATGAAGCTGGTGTTTTCCGATGCGTCATCCGACGCGGAGTTTGTGCTGGCGGAAGGAAGAAGCGGCTCCCGTGAAGAGCTGAAAATGGAGCCGCCGCTTTACATTTATGAAGCGCAAAAAATTTATACGCCGGAGATGAAGAAGCTTTTCAGCGACCTTGCGGCTCCTCCCGAAGCCTGCGGCGGGTGATTTCCGCCTGCATGACCCGTTTGACGATTTCGGCCAGTTCCCGGTCTTTCAGCGTTTCGGTGCATTCGGCGATGATCCTTTTGTCCCTCTCCTTCAGCATAAGTTTCGGCGGGACGGTCCGGCGCCCTTTGTCCTTGCGGGCGGGATTGTACCCGACGGTAAAGTGAATCTCCCGCACGGTCGTTTTCCCCGCCAGGTCGTTGATTTTTTTCCGGATGTCTTCTTTCATGAAATGAAGCTGCTGCACCCAGACGGAGGAGGTCGTTTTTACAAAGAGAGTGCCCGCGCGCCATCCGTCGGGGCAGGTTTGCGAGGCGATCTTCGGGCCGACCGCTTTTGGCCACAGCTTGAACAGGGAATTTTCCTCCAGTTTCCCGGCCAGGCCTCTTTTCTTCATCGCGGCAAAAAGAATGTCGCCTACGGGCTGTAAATGTCCCTTAAAATGTTTTCTCATCTTTTCCTGCATACGTTTGACGCGGCATCGTCCGGGCGCACCAAAGGCCGCTCAGGACATGGAAGAAGACGCCGGGGCCTTCTTCCGCGGGGACGGCTGCTCCAAAATCTTCCGCAATTTCCCGGCCAGTTCGCTCATCGTGAAAGGCTTCTGAATGAAGCCGCTGCAGCCGCGTTCCATGATTTTTCCCGCCTGGCCGTTCAGACTGTAGCCGCTGGAGAGCAAAACCCTGGCGTCCGGATTGATCTGCCGAATGGCGGTGAAGACCTCCGAGCCGTTCATGTCCGGCATGACCATGTCCAGAATGACCAGATCAACTCGCTCCTGCTCCCGCCGGTAGAGGTCAATCGCGGCGGCGCCGTTGGGAACGGTGATCACCCGGTAGTTCAAGGTTTTCAGCATTTCGCCGGCCACGTCCAGAACCATGGCTTCATCGTCCACGACCAGGATCGTTTCCCCGCCGGAAGACCTCTCCGGGGCGGTCTCTGCTTCCGGTCGTTGATGGTTTTGGGCCTGATGAGCGGAGGCCGGCAAATAAATATTGAAGGTCGAGCCCTGCCCTTTTTCCGAATAGACGTTGATGAAACCGTTGTGATTTTTGATGATGCCGTAAACGGAAGCCAGACCCAGCCCTGTGCCCCGACCCATTTCCTTGGTGGTGAAAAACGGCTCAAAAATTCTTTCCCGGGTTTTCTCATCCATTCCGACGCCGGTGTCCGTCACGGAGATCTTGACATAGCGGCCGCCTTTGCCGCTGAAGTCTTTGAAGCGATTTTCGTCCACAATGGTGTTCTTGGTTTCAAGATGCAGATCCCCGCCGGCGGGCATGGCCTGCCAGGCGTTAATGAACAGATTCACCAGCACCTGCTCAATCTGCGCCGGATCGATTTCCGTCAGCCAGAGCGGGTCTTCAAAATGGCGATGAATGTGGATCTCCTTTTTGGTCCGGCCCATGGTCTGGGACGTCTGATGAATCAGGTCGTTCAGATCCACGCTTTTGACTTCATGCTTTCCGCCGCGGGCGAAGCCGAGCAGTTGCTTGGTCAGGCCGGCGCCGCTGACGACCAGCGTTTCGATCGTCCGGATATGTTCATAATTGGGGTCGCCGGGGTGAAGGTTTAAAAGCGCCAGAGAGGTGTGGCCCTGAATGCCCATGAGCAGATTGTTGAAATCGTGAGCGATGCCTCCGGCCAGCGTGCCGATGGATTCCATTTTTTGCGCCTGCAGCAGTTTTGCCTCCGCCTTTTTTTGCCGGGTAATATCCCGCATGAAGTTCAGCGTCGCCGGAGCGTTTTCCCACCGCATCAGGACGCTGTTGGCGGCCACCCAGATCGTCGATTCGTCCTTGCGGACCATCCGGAAACGGTTGTTCAGCGACGGTTCGCTTCCCTGAAGAACGGCTTGCTGCCGTTCGTCGATCATATCGCGATCCTCGGCAATCACCAGGTCAAGGAAAGGCATGGCCTGAAGATCGGCCAGCGGATACCCCAGCATCTTTTCCGTGCGGTTGTTGGCAAAACTGATTTTCCCGCCGCTGATGATAAAAATCGCCTCGCTGGAATATTCAATCAACCGGCGGTATTTCTCCTCGGAGCTTCTCAGCGCTTCTTCCGCTTCCCTTCTGGGGGTAATGTCCTTGGAGACCACCGCCACGGCGATGATGCGTTCAGGATGGGTGGAATCCCGCACCGGGCTGAAGGTACGCAGAAAATACCGGCCGTCCCGCAAACTGTGGTGCTCGTCAGAATCGGACAGGCCCGTTTGATAGACGCTTTGGATCTTTCGTTCGAATTTGGCGTTTTGCTCGGGCGAGTGAATGTCCTTGTAGGAAAGGCCGGCGACGTCGTTTTGCGGGATTTTGAGGCGCCTGGCGTGGTTTTGGTTGATAAACAGGTAGCGACTGTCGGAATCCACCAGATACAGGGAGTCGCTGGTGGAGTCCACCAGGTTGCGGTATTGATTTTCGATGGCCTGCTGCTCGTTCACTTTTTGGGACAACCAGGCGATTTTCTGCTCCAGTTCCTCGTAGGTCGGTCTGTCGTTCATGAAGGGTCCAGCACCTTTCACGGCGTGATTTTTTTCAATTCCTGCGCGAAAATGTCGTAGGTCCGTTGATCGAACAAAACATGGCGGATGTGCCGAAGCTCCGGATGGTTTTGCGCGAAAGCGACGCAGGTTGAAAGTGCCAGAGAAGCGGCTTCCCGGAGGGGGTATCCGTAAACCCCGCAACTGATGGCCGGAAAGGAGAGGCTGGCGAGGCCTTTTTTGCGGGCCAAGTTCAGGCTGTTTTGATACGCCGAGGCCAGCAGGCCCGCTTCGCCTTTTCCTCCGCCGCGGTACACGGGGCCGACGGTATGGATCACAAAACGGGCTTTGAGGTTGCCGCCCGTCGTGAGGACCGCCTCGCCGGTCGGGCAGCCTCCGATCTTGCGGCATTCGGCCA
>CAZVGQ010000011.1:0-18357 GCA_964626775.1 uncultured Smithella sp.
AAACTTGGCGATACATCCGTTCTGGATCGTCTGGTTGATTTTGAATCAGCTCGCGAGGCGCATTTAAAAAAAGAACATGCCAAAAAGGACAAGCGCATGACGCTTGGCGAGGCGATCGCAACCTTTGTGAAGGACGGGGACATCATTACCGACGGCGGTTTTTCGTACGTTCGGACGGCGCACCAGGCTTTTTACGAGGTCATCCGCCAGGGGAAAAAGAACCTGCAGATGATCGGCGCGCCCAACACCAATCAGAGTTTTTTCATTACGTACGGGCTGGTGACCCATTCGCACAGCTCCTATACGGGCGCGGAAATGCGCGGGATCGACAAGGTCTATGACCGGGCGCTCAAGGCCGGCAAGTTCACGATTCTTTCCGAGTGGAGCCACGGCGGCGTGGCCCAGGGGTTCAAGGCCGCTCAGCTCGGTGTTCCGGGATTTTTCAGCAAGCAGATGCTGGGCAGCGACCTCGTGCGCTACAACCCGTACCTCAAGGTCGTTCAGCATCCCCTGAAGGCGGCAAAGGACCCGGCGGTGTTTGTTCCGGCCCTTTATCCGGACGTCTCGATCATCCATTGCCATGCGGCGGACAAGTACGGCAACGCCTACATCTACGGGCCCGCCGTGAACGATCTGGCGGTGGCGGCCGCGGCGCGCAAACTCATCATTACCGCGGAGGAAATCGTTCCCGAAAACGATATCCGCTACAACAAACAGGGGCAGATCATTCCGTTCTTTTACGCGGACGCCGTTGTCGAAATGCCCTTTGGCGCGCTTCCCGGCAGTATGCCCGGCTGCTACTACTGGCCGCGGCAGTGGTGGGAGAAGTGTATGCGATTCGGAGGCTCGTCCGAGGAAAACAACCTGGCCTTCTGCAACGAGTGGATCCTGGGGACAAAAAATCAGTATGAGTTTATCGAAAAGCTCGGAGGCGCCCGGTGGATCGCCGAGGCCCGCCGCCAGACGAAGGCCGCGGAAGCCGACAACGAAGACATCGATTTCTCGTACGATGAATACACGCTGACCCACGACCCGGGCCGCTACTATTAAGAAGGAGGAAAATATGCAAGACGTAAACGCACCGGCCAATCCGCTGGAGACATTGGCCTATATTATCGCGCAGCAGATCGAAGATCATTCGATTGTTTATATCGGCACGGGAATTCCCATGGTGGCGGGAATCCTGGCCAAGAAGACCCATGCCCCCAACATTACGCTTGTTTATGAATCCGGAGGGCAGGACCCGATCGAAGGGGATATGCCCTGGTCGGTCGGCTGTCCCATGACCTGGCGCAAATCCCCCACGATTATGGAGATGTCCTATTCATTTGCGCAGTGCTACAACGGCTATGTGGACATCGGGTTTCTGGGGTTCGCCCAGGTGGATATGTACGGCAACATCAACACCCACATGATCGGCAAGGATTACCATCATCCCAAAGTCCGCCTGACCGGCAGCGGCGGCAACAATGATCTGTCGTCGCTTACCGAGAAGATGGTTCTGGTCGGACTCCAGACGCCGGACAAGTTCCCCGAGAAGGTCGATTTCATCACCTCGGTCGGCTGGCTCGAAGGCGGCGATTCCCGCAAAAAGGCGGGCCTCATCGGCAACGGCCCCGCCGCGGTGATCAGCCCCTGGGGCGTCTATGATTTTCATCCGGCAAGCAAACGCATGCGGGTCAAATCGCTCACCCCCGGCGTCAATTTCGAGCTTGCCCAGCAGCTCACCGGTTTTGAGCTTCTCAAACCCGAAGAAGCGATTCCCGAAACCAAACTGATTACGCCCGAATGCCTCAAGGTCATCCGTACCGAAGTGGATCCGCGGGGCGTCTTTACCACCATGCCGAGTTAGCAGCGGACGGGGCAAACCGGTGCTTCGGCCGGAAGGGAAGATTTTGCAGCAACCGGAAACGGAATCGCGGGCCCGCATGAAAAGGGCCCGCGATTTTTTTTCATGGCTGAAAATTCATGAAGGAGATGAAAAAAATGATTTCACGCATTGACCATGTTTCCATCGCGGTAAAAGACCAGGAAAAGGCAAAGGCCGAGCATTTTTTTCGCGACATTCTGGGGGCGGTTGCGGGGGCCGGAATGGCCGACCCCGTTTCCAGGTTTTTCTGGCAGATTTATTCCCTGGGCGATCTCTCCCGTCTGGAGATCATTTCTCCCACCGAGCCCGGAAGTTTTCTGGACGGTTTTCTGAGGGATAGAGAGGCGGGGGTTCACCATATTACCCTGCAGACGCCGGATATCCGCAAGGCGATGATTCATCTGGAAGCCCACGGAATTCCCTATTTCGGATTCAACGAATATCCGGGAGGTGTCTGGAAGGAAATTTTCATTCATCCCCGCGACGGCTTCGGCGTCCTGATTCAAATTGCCGAATTTGAAGCCGACGACTGGCTTGCCGAGCAGGTCAAATTTCCGGCGGGAACGAAATGGCAGATAGAAAAGAAAAAAACCGGAGCGGCGCTGGTCTTTGCTCATCCGGGCGGCGGCAAGGTTGCTCTGGAACTGGGCCGGGAGGATCTGACGCGGCTGGCCGATGAGATTCGGGATCTCCTCGGCTGAGCCCCGCAAACGCTGCGCAGCGGGCGGGCGAGGTCTTTCTGCCGCGGACCGGATCTAGCGGTTTTTTTTGAAAAAAGCCATGGCGTCGCTGTAGCCGGCTTCAATGCGCTGGTTCAGGGCGATTCGTGAAAAATCGCCGCTGGAGCCGGTTGCGCCCGTGCCTTCTTCCCCGATGACCATGGCGCGGTCAATTTTTCGGTGGCGGGTCATCATTTTATATCCTCTGTGGTTACGAATGGGGCTGTCGGCGGGGATCGTCCGGTCGATTTCCCCGATCAGGTCCACGAAAGCGCCGTACCGGTCATACAGTTTCCGGTCCAGGGCGAATTTCCCCGAAAAGATCAGATTGTAAAAGCGCTCGGCGGCCTCCGGAAGGGTTGCCGGCAGGTCGGCCTGCATGCGGTGGAGCTCAATGGCAATCACCTCCCGCTCAACGTCGGGATTGTCGGCTTCGATCTGTTCCAGCGCGTTCACCGCCTCCCCGACCGGCATATTCATGAAGACGCCGCCGTCCCAGAAAAAATCTTCTCCGATCTGCGTCATGGGAAAAGTGACGGGAAAGCTTCCGCTGGCAATGATGTGGTCAAAGGTCAGCTCCATTCGGCTGTTGTCGAAGCGCGACAGCAGGCCGGTTTTGACGTTCACGGCGGTCACAATCAGGCGTGTTTTATCCGGTTGATTGAGCTTTTCCGGATCGACGAAATCCGCGAGCGTTTCCCGCAGAAACGATGTGTCGTAGATGCTGCTGTTTTTCAGCCAGGCGAGCGCGGGCATGAGGAAGAATTCCGGTTTCAGACAATACATGCCGGAATTGGCAAAGAAGGAAAGGTTCCGTTCAGTCAGACCGATCACGGACCAGGGAAGGAAACCCGTCCAGGAGGAATCGAGAAGGGAAGGCCAGGACACGCATAACCGTTCCCGCCAGAGCCGGTCTAGGGCTGCAAGCGGATCGCCTTTTGCGCCGATCAGCAGGGCGGCATTGATGGCGCCGATGGATACGCCCGCCACGACCCTCGGGTGAAAACCTTTGCCGCGCTTTTCGTAAAGCGCTTTGAGAACGCCGTATTCATACGCTCCCAGAGCTCCGCCGCCCTGCAAAGAAAGGGCGGTCAGCGTCTTGCGGTTTCCTGGTTTTGCCATGACCCTTCATTGCTCCCGTAAACAAAAAAGGTTAATTTTCCGACGACGGGGCTTCCTTTTGAGGAGGCCCGTCCACGGACCATCCGCCGCCCATGGACTTGTAGAGGCTGATCAGGGCGTGAAACAAATTGCCGCGGGTCTGGATATAGGTCAGCTCGATGCTGAAAAGATTGCGCTCCGCGTCGAGGACCTCGAGGTTGCTGCTGTATCCGTTTTCATAGCGCAGACGCGCGAGGTCCCGGTAATTGCGCAGGGCGGCAAGCTGGTTGAACTCGGCATCCAGTTGAATCCTGGTCCGGTTCTGGTCCACCAGGGAATCTTCCACTTCACGAAAAGCCGTCTGGATGGACTTGACGTAATTCAGAAGCGCCTGCTGCCCAATGGCCTCGGATGCCTTGACCTGTCCCCGAATGCGCCCGGCCGTAAAAATGGGAAGGGTGACGCCCGCGCCGAGGTTCCAGATCTGGGCGGGTCCCGAAAACAGATTGGAGAGGTCCGCGCTGGCGACGCCGTACATTCCGGTGAGCGAGACGGAAGGAAAGTACGCCGCACGGGCGACGCCGATCCGCGCATTGGCGGAAATCAGATCCTGCTCCGCCTGCCGGATGTCCGGGCGCTTCTCCAGGAGGTCGGACGGCAGTCCCGCCGGAACAGGAGGCAGGTTCAACTCATCGATGGTCAGCCCGCGGGCGACGGGGCCGGGGTTGCGCCCCAAAAGAAGGTTCAGGGCGTTTTCCTGCTGGGCGATGCTCTTCTCGATCCGGGGAATCGTGGCGCGCGTGTTTTCGTATTCGGAGCGCATCTGACTCAGCTCCAGTTCCGAGATGACGCCGGCATCAAAACGCATCTTGTAGATATCCAGGGATTCTTCCCGGATTTTGAGCGTGTCCCGGGAAATTTCCAGCTGCCGGTCGAGATCCCGCAAATCGATGTAGGCGCCGGCAACCGCCGCCGTCAGGGACAGCAGAACGGCGCGGTGGGCGTTCTCGCGGGAAAGGAGGTCCGCCCGGGCCGCTTCGGTGGAACGGCGCAGCTTGCCCCAGAGATCGATTTCCCAACTCGCGTTGAGGACGGCCTGGTAATTGGGATAAGGATTGGAAACGCCGGCGGGCCAGGGGGCGTACCCCTGTTCCGTGGCCTGCTGCCTTGAAGCCGATCCTGACGCCTGCGCCTGAGGGAACAGGTCCCCCCGGGCCGCGATGTAGCGCCCGCTGTATTCCTCAATTCGGGCCGCCGCGATGAGGACATCCTTGTTTTCCTGCAGCGCTGTTTCCATCAAGCCGTTGAGGACGGGGTCGCCAAACTGTTCCCACCATTTCAGGTTGACCAGCGCCTGCGCTTCTTTGTCTTCAAAGCGCCATTTGTCCGGAAGGGAAACCTCCGGACGCCGGTAGTCCGGGCCGACGGCGCAGCCGGTGATCAGGAGGATGAGAGAGAAAAGGAAGAGTTTCCTAATCATGCTTTCCCTCCTCTCCCTGCAGCTGCGTGGATAAAGCTTCTGTTTGCGGCTCTCCTTTTTGCTTTCTGGAATCGCCGAACCTTTCCGTCAGCTTTTCCAGAAGGAAGTAGAACATCGGAATGAAGAAAACGGCGATCAGCGTTGCGCCCAGCATTCCACCGATAACGCCCGTGCCGATGGAGTGGCGGCTGTTGGCGGAAGCGCCGCTGGCGACGGCCAGGGGGACGCAGCCGAGAATAAAGGCCAGAGAGGTCATGACGATGGGGCGCAGGCGCATTTTCGATGCCTGGACGGCCGCGTCATAGGCGTTGAATCCCTGCTCCCGCTTCAGCACGGCGAACTCGATGATCAGAATGGCGTTTTTCGCGGCCAGGGCAATCAGCGTGATAAGGCCGATCTGGAAATAGATGTCGTTTTCCTGGCCCCGAAGCCAGATGGCCAGGAGTGCGCCGCAGATGGCGAAAGGCACGGCCATGAGAACGCCGAAGGGCAGGGACCATTTTTCATACTGAGCGGCCAGAATGAGGAAAACCATGATCAGGCCGAAGACGAACACCACAGCCGAGGTTCCGCCCGCCTGCTTTTCCTCGAAAGCCTCGCCGCTCCAGGCATAGCCGAAATCTTCGGGAAGAATTTCCGCCGCGACCCGTTCCATGGCCGCAATGGCGTCGCCGGAGCTGTAGCCGGGGGCGGGATTGCCGATGACTTTGGCCGCCGGGAAATTGTTGAACCGCGTAACCAGATCCGGACCGGAGGTGTCTTTTTTCTTCACCAGGGCTTTCAGGGGCACCATGCTGCCGTTTCGGGAACGGACATAGATCTGGTCCATGTCCCCCGGGCGGGAGCGGTATTCCGGTTCCGCCTGGAGGATGACCTGCCACAGGCGGCTGAATTTCGTGAACTGGCTGACGTAGGCGGAGCCGAAAAGGATCTGTAGCGTATTGTAAACGTCTTCCACCGGTACGCCCAGATTTTCCGATTTTTCCCGGTCCACATCCACCAGAAGCTGCTGGGAATGGACGTCCAGAAGGGTTGTCACGCCCTCGAGTTCCGGCTGTTTTTTTGCCCGGGCCACGAAATCCTTGGTGATGCTTTCCATTCGGGTCATGTCCCCAGTCCCCCGGTTCTGGACCCAGAATTCAAAACCGGCGGTGGTTCCTAGGCCGGGGATGGACGGCGGGTTCAGCGGCAGGGCAAACCCCTCCCGAAGGCCGAGAAACATTTTGGAGGTTTGATCGATGATGGCCGGCGCCTGCAGAGCCTTTTCCTTGCGTTTCTCATAGTCCTTCAGAGAAATGAACTGTAATCCCGCGTTGGTCTTAAGCTGGCTGTCCAGAAGGCTGTAGCCGTCCACTTCCACGACGTCATCGATGGCCGGCTGCTTTGCGAAGATGGCTCTGACCTTTTGATTCAGATCCTGGGTGCGGTCCAGGCTGGCGGCGTCGGGCAAAATGGAAACGCCGAGCAGGTAGCCCTGATCTTCCAACGGCACGAAGCTCGTGGGGATGTGCTTGAAAAGACCGATCACGCAGGCAATCATGATGATAAAGAGGCAAAGGCCCACGGCGGCCCGCTTGATGGCCAGCTGCACCACCCTGGAATAGCCTTCCGTCAGGCTTGCGAATTTTGCCTCGAACTGCCGGAAAAACCAGTTTTTTTGACCGTGCTGCGGCTTCAGCAGGATAGCCGCCATGGCGGGGGACAGCGTCAGGGCAACGATTCCCGAAAAGATGACGGAAATGGCGATGGTGATGGCGAATTGCTTGTAAAGCTGCCCCGTAATGCCGCCGAGAAAAGCGACGGGAATAAAGACGGCGCACAAAACGAGCACGATGGCGACCACGGGTCCCGTAACCTCCTCCATGGCCTTTTTGGCGGCTTCTTTGGGCGGCAGGTTGAATTCCCTCATGTTGCGCTCCACGTTTTCAATGACGACGATGGCGTCGTCCACGACGATGCCGATGGCCAGAACCATGCCGAAGAGGGTCAGCATGTTGATGGAGAATCCGAAAAGCATCATACCGGTGAAGGTTCCGATGATCGAGACGGGAACGGCCAAAATGGGGATGATGGTAGCGCGGAGACTCTGCAGGAACAGGAAGACCACCACGATCACCAGGAGACACGCCTCGAAGAAGGTAATGACGACTTCCTTGATGGAGGCACGGACAAACTTGGTCGTGTCCATGGCGATTTTGTAGTCGATGCCGTCGGGAAAGCCCTTCTTCAGTGTCTTCAGCGTTTTTTCCACCTGCTCGGAAACTTGCAGGGCGTTGGCGCCGGCCTGCTGATAAACCGCGATGATCGTCGTGTTCTTTCCGTTCATTCGGCAGCGGACACTGTAGTCCTTCTTGCCCAGTTCGGCCCGGCCGACATCTTTGAGACGAACGATGGCGGCGCCCTGGGCGTCGGTCCGGAGAATGATATTTTCAAACTCCGAAGCCTCGATCAGCCTTCCCTTGGTGGTCACGGAAAAAGTCTGCTCCACGCGCCCTTTGGTCGGCGACTGGCCGATTTTTCCCACGGCGAACTGCTGGTTTTGGTTCCGGACGGCAGTGGCGACGTCCGAGGCCGTGATGCCCAATTGGATGAGCCGGTCCGGCTTCAGCCAGATGCGCATGGCGTAATCGGGACTGCCCATGATGGACGCTTCACTGGCGCCGGGAATGCGTTTGATGGCGTCGAGAATGTACAGATTGGCATAGTTGGCGACGTAATTTTCGTCGTATCGGTCATTGGGGGAATAAATGCCGATGACCATCAGGAAGCTGCTGGATTTCTTGCTGACGATGACGCCCTGCTGCGTAACCGTCTGCGGGAGCTGGGGCAGGGCCTGATTGACGCGGTTCTGGACGTCCACCTGGGCCAGAGAAGGATTGGTGCCGATGTTGAAATAAACGTTGAGGTCCATCATGCCCGCGCTGGAGCTGGTGGAGGTCATGTAGATCATATTGTCCGCGCCGTTGACCTGCAGTTCGATGGGAGCGGCGATGTTCTGGGAGATGACGTCGGCGCTGGCGCCCGGATAGGTTGCTGAAACCGTGACGACCGGGGGGGTAATATCCGGGTATTGGGCGATGGGCAGATTTTTCATGGCCACCAGCCCCGCGATGACGATCACGATGGAGATGACGCAGGCAAAAACGGGGCGGTCAATGAAGAAATGGGAGATCATGGGTAAGCCTCCTATTTCTTCGCCGGCGGCGCCGGTGACTTCTTTGCTCCCGCGGGAGCGGTGCTTCCAGCGGCCGGGGCCGGACTGATGGCAACGGGCGCCCCGGGAGACATTTTGAGAAGATTGTCCAGAATGACGAGGTCGCCCGCCTGAAGACCGCTGTTGATGAAGATGTCGTTTCCCTGCCAGTCGCCGACTTGCACGGCGCGGAATTCCGCTTTACCGTCCTTTCCCGCGATCCAGACAAAAAATCCCTGCGCGCCCTGGCTGACGGTTGTTCTGGGAATCAGGATGCCGTTGGGACGAATGCCTCCCAGCAGGTGTACGCGGACGAACTGTCCGGGCCGGATCACCTTTGGGGAGTTGATGGGGTTGGGAATCTCCGCCCGAACCTCATAGGTCCCGGTTTCGGAATTGTAGGAAGGATCAGCGAAGTTGAGGCGGCCTCGATGGGGAAAGACGGAGCCGTCGGCCATATGGACCTCCACCTCGAAATCGTAGCCTTTGGGCATTTTAAAAAGACCTTTGGCCAGATGATCCATCAGGCGAAGATTTTCGTTTTCCGAGATGCTGAAATCCACCCAGATGGGGTCGATTTTGGCCACATACGTGAGTAGGCTGCTCTGGCCCACGGAGATGTAGCTTCCCTCCTGCTGCTTTGCCCGCCCGGCCAGTCCGTCGATGGGGGACGTGATCGTGGTGTAACTCAGTTTCAATTCCGCATCCTGGACGTTTCCCTGGGCGGCAAAGACGGCCGCGCGGGCGCTCTTTTCCGCGCTGACGGCGTCATCCAGGTCTTTCTGGCTGACGGCGTTTTTCTCCGCGAGGGGACGGACCCTTTTCAGCGTGGCTTCGGCATTGACCAGCTTGGCCTCCTGCTGGGCCAGCGCGCCTCTGGCCTGCTGGAGAGAAGCTTCGAACGGCCGGCGGTCAATCTGAAACATCGTTTGACCGGTACGGACGCGTCCGCCTTCCTCATAGGTTTTCTTTTCCAGAAAGCCTTCGACGCGGGCGCGGATTTCCACCTGATGGGAACTTTCCGTCGTGCCGACAAATTCGATATCGAGGGGAACATCCCGGGGAATGACCGTTATGACCGTAACGGGAATGGCCGGCCGGGAATGTTCTTTCTCGCTTTTATCGCCGCACCCCGAAAAGGTGGCCGCGAAGATGAGAAACCAGCCGATGCAAAATACCAGGAAAAAAAACGAGCGGTGTGAACGACCCGTACTATCCATGTACAAACCTCCATCCGTGTAAAAAAGCTGCGTGACGAATGTTTTGAAAAATTCAGAATGACGTTTTCACCGGAATCATCCGGCTGAAAACGGAATCCGTCGCGATCGGACGCTTCCGGATGCCGTCATCCGGCAATAGAACCATTTGAGGTGTTGTGAAACACTCTCATGTTAAAATAAGACATTGTTTTCTCGAGAGTTAGGTATAGGAAAATTCCACCGGCAAGTCAATGGGTTTTATAGGACCGGCGCCCCAGCGGGAGAGATTTCGGCTCATCCGCTTTTTTCTTCAAACGGATCTCCGACGGGGTCGAAAGCATTCTTAGGTTGCAAGGCCCGGCAGGGCGATCCGTTTCTCCAGTCTGCGCGCCGCAAGAACAATAATGGAAATCAGCGCCAGGTATACCAGTCCGGCCGTCACATACGCTTTGAAAAACTGGAAATTGGTGGAGGCAATCTCCTGCATCTGGGCGAAAAAGTCATGGTATTGAATGAGGAAAGCCACAGAAGTGTCTTTCAGGTTCTGGATCATCTGGTTGGTCAGTGAAGGAACGGACATGCGCATCACCTGCGGCAAAATAATCAGGCGAAACGTTTCCCGCTCGGTAAATCCCTGGGACCGGGCGGCTTCCAGCTCGGTTTTGTCCAGGCCGTTGTAGGCGGTCGCCAGATAGCGGGCATTGTAAGCGGATACATTCAGGGTAAAACCGATGACCGCCACGGTAAATGCCGACAGACGAATACCCAGTTGCGGCAATCCATAATACATCAGAAAAAGATGAACGATCAGCGGCGTCCCGATAAAGAAGGATATAAAACCGTCCGTCCATCTCCGCGCGGCTTTATGGTTGCTGAGCGTCAGGTAAAAGACGCCAACCCCTCCGATCAATCCCGTCACCGACATGATCCCCATGAGCACAACGGTTTTTTTCAAACCCGCCAGAATCTGGGGCCAGTAGGCAATCAGGTCTTGAATAAAAGCGTCCATAACGGTTACCGGTGATCCATGACACTCATGAAGAAATGTTTGATGCGGGGGTCGGCATGGTCGTAAAAAAGACGTTCGGCAATATCCTCCGCCACCACCACTCCTTCATCCAGGAAAATAATGCTGTCCGAAATATATTTTGCCAGGAACGGGTCATGCGTAACGCAAAGCATGGTTACATTTTCCAGAAAAAGCTTGTTGATGACGGTGACCACTTCGCGGGACATTTCCGGATCGAGGGCGGACGTCGGTTCGTCCAGGAAAAGCACCGCCGGGTCCATGGCCAGCGCCCGGACAATGGCCGCCCGCTGTTTCTGTCCGCCGGAAAGCTGCGCGGGATACTTGCCGCGGTGTTCAATCATGCCCACTCGCTCCAGCTCGTGCGAGGCTTTTTGGACGGCTTCCTTCGCTTTCATTTTTTTGAGTTTGCGCAGGCCCAGCGTCACATTTTCCTCTACCGTCAGATGCCGGTAAAGCGCAAAATGCTGAAACACAAACCCGATATTTTCGCGGACTTTGCGAATGTCCACCCCCGGGCGGGTGATGTCCTCTCCCTTGAAGAGGACCTGTCCGGAAGTCGGCTGCAAAAGCAGATTCAGACAACGCAACAGCGTTGACTTGCCGCAGCCCGAGGCGCCCATGACGACTTTGGCCTGCCCTTCGGAAAGTTCCAGGTTAATTCCCTTGAGGACAGCCTTGCCGTCAAACGCTTTCATCAGATCTTTTACTTCCATCAGTGCCATGAGGGTTCCTTCTTACTCAGGCGCCAGCCCGGGAATCCGGAATTTCTTTTCCAGCGCCATGAAAAGCATTACAAATAGCTTGTAGATGGCAAAAAAGATAATCCCGACGGCCAGATAGATTTCCAGCCCTCGCAAGGTTATCGCGGCCAGACTCATCGCCTCTTTCATGATTTCCGGTATCCCCACCGTGTAGGCAAAGGGAGTGTATTTTAAAATGGAAGTAAATTCATTAATCATGCCCGGAATGGACATGCGAAACATCTGCGGGAAAATGATGTAGAGGAAAATTTCCAGCCGGTTCAGGCCCATGGCCTCGGCGGCCAGAATTTCATCCGGACTGACAGCGGCTATGGCGCCCCGGAATATTTCAGCCAGATACGCGCCGGAGATGAGCCCCAAGCTCAAAACCAGCGATAGAAAAGGTGGAATCCGGATGCCGGCGCCGGGCAGTCCGAAAAAGATAATGAACAGGAGAATCAGAACGGGAATGCTGCGAAATAAATAGGCATAGGCACCAATGAAATAGCGGATTGGCGGCCAGGAAAGACGGCTCAGGATCGCCAGGACAAGGCCGATGGCCAAACCGGTGCAGGCACTAGCCATGGTCGCAAGAACCGTATATCCTGCACCCCGGGCAAGAGTATTCAAAATGTCCCAGAAAGTCATCTGTTCGGTTTGCTTCTTTCTACTTCATCCACTTGTCGCTAATGGCCTTTAGTTTTGCAGGACCCAGTTTGGCGAGATATCGGTCGAAATCATCCCGCAGGGGTGACCCTTGGGGAAAGGCAAATCCCAATACATCGATCCCGGTAAAGACATAACTGTCCTGAATGTCCATCTTCCTTTTATGAATCGCCGCAACTGTACGTTCCATAAACAGCAGATCGATGTTTCCGCTTCTCAGGTCGGCCAAAGCCTGATTGTAGGTCGGGTACAGCTGAACATCTCTGGACCTGTAAATCCCCCGCGGCTCGAGTTGTTCACGGATCAGGTCGCTGAAAGCCATGCCGCGCGGGTAACCGATTGTATATTTTTTCAATTCATCCAGGTTTTTGATTACGATATTTCTTTTTTTCAGACTGATCAGATTCCAAGTATCGTCCGCGTAAGGTTTTGAAAAATCGATCGACCTTTTGCGTTTTTCGGTAATCGAGATGTTGGAAAATGCCACGTCGGCCTGGTTTCCGATTACGGCGCCCAGCATTCCCTGCCAGTCATAGGCAGTGATGGTATATCGGTATCCTCTGGTCTTGCAGAAGCCCTCAAATAATTCCAGATCAATGCCCCGGTACTGCCCGTTTTCCTCAAACAGGTAGGGCGGCATGGTCGGGCAGACAGCCGCCCTGATGATTGTTGTTTCCTCACTCTTGCCGCACGCGCACAGCAACAGGCAGAAAACACAAAACAGGATCATGCATTTTTTCACTAATAAATCCTTTGCCTTACATCATCCACTTGTCATACATGGCTTTGAGTTTCTCCGGGCCCAACTCCTTCAGATAACGGTCGAAATCATCCCGCAGAGGCGATCCTTTGGGGAAAGCAAACCCAAACTTGTCGAATCCGGAAAAGACGTAACTGTCCTGGATAGCGATTTTTTTCTTGTAAACCATGGAGACCCCGCCTTCCACAAACGCCAGATCCAGGTTGCCGTTTTGCAGATCGGCCAGAACCTCATTGTAAGTCGGATATAATTTGACGTCGCTCAGTTTATAAAGTCCCTTTGGCTCCAGATCATTCTTGATCAGGTCGCTGTACGCCATGCCCCGCGGGTATCCGATGGAATATTTTTTCAATTCGGACAGATCTTTGATCACGATGTTCTTGCTTTTCAGGCTGACCAGATTCCAGGTGTTGTCCATATAGGGACTGGAAAAATCCATCACTTCCTTGCGCTTGTCGGTAATGGAGATGGCCGAAAAAGCGACGTCGGCCTGCTTTCCGATCACCGCACCCAGCATGCCCTGCCAGTCATAAGAGGTGATCTTGTATTTAAATCCCCGAGCGTTGCAGAAACCTTCAAATAATTCCAGGTCCAACCCCTTATATTTCCCGTTTTCCTCAAACAGGTTTGGCGGCGACGTGGGGCACACGGCTACCTGGATGAGAGAAGATTCTTCTTTTTTGTCGCAGCCGACGAGGCCCATAACGAAAATTACGAAAAGAATCATTAAGATGGTTGATTTTTTCATGATAAGTCCCCTTGTGCGATTCAATATTTTTCGCACCGTTTATAGGGGAAGCCGCATGCCCTGTCAACGAAAAAGAGGATAAATCTTGACAAAGATTCCGGAATCGGGAAGAAGCCATTCCCGTAACAATGATTTTGACCGACAAAGGATTTCAAAATTGCCCGTCCTGTATTTGGCTCCGCTTCAGGGAATGACAGACCGCATTTACCGCAATCTGTTTCCCCTGTATTTCAAAGGCGTCGATCTGGCCGTCGCGCCCTTTCTTTCCGCGACAAAAAGCATCAAGCCCGACAGTCTGCTGCGCGACTATTCTCCAGATCAAAACTCGGGGATTTCAACGATACCGCAGATCATGAGCTCCGGTCCGGATGATTTTACTCGGCTGGCCAACGCGCTGTTCGACATCGGGTATGGCACGGTCAACTGGAATCTCGGCTGTCCGTTTCGCATGGTGGTGAAGAAGGGCAGAGGCGCTGGAATGCTCTGCCGGCCGGACCGGATCGAAGCCTTTCTTGAAAAAGCAGTGCCCGCGTTGAAACCGAAATTATCCATCAAGCTCCGGCTGGGCTTGAAAGACCCGGACGAAATCCTGGAGCTCATTCCCATTTTCAACCGGTTTCCGCTCGATGAGCTGATGATCCATCCCCGAACGGGCGCGCAAATGTACGAAGGCGACGTTGACCTCGATAGGTTCGGGAAGTGTCTGGAGATCTCGAGTCACACGGTGGTCTATAACGGAGACATCGATACGGTCCGAAAGCATCGAATGCTTGCCGGACGTTTCAAGTCCGTCCATCGCTGGATGATCGGACGGGGGCTTCTGGGAAATCCGTTTCTCGCGGAGGAAATCAAAGGCCGCACCGAAAGGCCATATGAAGAGAAAGTCCGAATCCTGCGCGCCTTCCACGACACCCTGTTTACCGAATATTCACAAACCCTGTCCGGCCCCGCGCATATTACGAATAAAATGAAGGAATTCTGGACGTATACAGGGAGCTTTCTGAAAGACAGGGAAAAAATCCGCAAAAGCATCAATAAAACTCATCACCGCGATCAGTACATTGACGCCGTTCATAGGATATTTGAGGAGTCGGTTTGACGGCGGATGGCCTGCCTGATTTCCGGCGCAAAGACTTTTTCAATTTCCCGGTCCGTTAGCCCAGCTCGAAGCTGGTCACACCGAATATCTTCTCCAGGGGCAGCGAGGGGATGACGCCGGAATACATGCGGGCGGTTTCGAAAACATTGTGCATGTGGTGGCGCCGAACCAGCGAACCGGCGGCCGAATTGGGTTCGGGAATGTCCAGAAAATATTCTTCGCCGGATATCCTTCCGGTCATGGCCAGAAATAATTTTTCGGCAATATCTTCACGGTCGGCAAACAGCGGGCCGATCTTGTATCCCTGCCTGCACTTGCGAATCACGCCGTATCCGGCCAGCTTTCCATTGTCCTCGTAACCCAGCGCCGCTCCCTCGGCCTGGTTGATCCAGCGTTTCAGAAAAGCGAGGCGTTTTGCCGGAAACATGGCGCGGTCGTAAACGATCAGGTCGCCAAAAGGGATTTTTTGCAGGTCGATGATTTCAGGCGCACGGGCGGTTTCGGAGGAAGCCGTTCCGCGATAGCGGATATTGCGGTAAGCCAGGTTAAAGCCCAGTTGCCTGTAGGTTTCCTGCTGGGCGACGACGGCATCATTGCCCATGCTGCGGTTCCCCGCATAAGAAGAGGCTTTTTCAACCAGCGCGTGTCCGATTCCGCGGCCGCGGAATTCGGGTTGGACCATATAAAACCCGGCGAAGCCGAAGGACTCATCATAGGCCACCGCCGATAGGCATCCGACCGGTTGGCCGTCCAGCAGGGCCAGGAAAAAACCGTTGGGATCGGCCGCGTAAAAACATTCCGCGTCATGGAGGCCGGGATTCCAGCCTTCCGCGGCGGCCCATTCAATCGCCAGGGAAACTTCATTCCGGGTCATGTTGCGAACCGTTAAACTCATGGCATCACCTTCAGGGAATCTTTGGCACCGGCATTTTTGAGTCCGGACGTTTTCTAACATTTTTGGTCGGGGTGATCAATTGGATAGTTGATCTTTAGGGTGAATTCTGTTACCGGATTTTCAGGCTGGCTGAACGGAAAAGAGCTTTCTTTCAGAGCATCACACCCCCTCGTCCGACCGCAGCACTAACTGTCTTTTGATGGCCAGGCCATCTTTGAGATGAATATTTTTATGAAGAAGGAAAGTGGAAATATCCGGTTTGGAACCGTCAGCGTCATTCCGGGAGAAAACGGGCGCAGATTTCCCTATTGCACGTCTTTGCTGATTGATGATGACGTGAAAGTCCTTGTTGATCCGGGGGCGGGCTTGAAGACGCTTACCCGTCTGAAGGGGGCGATGTCCATCGACCTGGTGATCAACACCCACTATCACTTCGACCACATCGCGTATAATTACCTTTTTGACCGGGCGCGAATTATCATCAATGAACACGAGGCCCCCTGCTACCGGGATAAAAAGCATCTGGGATCTCTTCTGGGGATGGAAGAGGTTTACGGCCCGGAATGGGTGGATGGGTGGATCGCCAGAATTGCCGACACAACAACGCGTCAGAGTCCTTTTTCTCCCCAGAACCGGCACGAATGGTGGCTGTCCGCTTCCCGTGTGGATGAAACATACCGGTGGGGAGACGTCCTGGATTTCGGAAAAACAAAGGTGCGGATTCTGGGCGCCCCCGGACATTCCCAGGGCTTCAGCTGCCTGAATTTTCCAGATCTCGGCGTGATGTATGTGGCCGACATCGACCTCACGTCTTTCGGGCCGTGGTACGCGGGTTCCGACGGCGATATTGATCTCTTTCTCTCGTCGTGTGAGGCCGTCAGGGCGGTGGATTGCGACTTTTTCATCACCGGCCATGAAGCGGGGGTTTTACGCCGGAAAGATTTCCTCGAAGGCCTGAACCGGTTCACGGCCGTCATTGACGAGCGGGACCGGAAGATTCTATCCGTGTTGCAAAAGCCTTTGTCATTCAAAGAGATTGTCGATCAGGGCCTGATTTACGGCCGTAAATACCACGTGGATACCTGGATCTACATGTGGGAATTCCTGATGATCAAAAAACACCTGCACAGAATGATCGGCCAGGGCCGGATTTTGGATTTGGGGGGTCACTTGATCGCGGCCTGACTTTTCGGAAAAAGGAATGTCCCGATGCCTGAAGTTGCCAAACCCAAAGAGACGCTTTCCGTGGTGGATGCCTCAGCCATTGTGGTGGGCATGATGATGGGCGTGGGCATTTTCAAGACCCCGTCCATTGTGGCCGCAAGCGCCGGAAGCGAGGGGATGCTTCTTCTGTTCTGGCTTGCGGGCGGACTGGCGTCGCTGGTCGGTGCGTTGTGTTACGCGGAGCTGATGTCCGCGTGTCCGCATGCCGGGGGAGATTACCACTATCTCAACCGGGCCTTTGGTTTCGGGCCTGCTTTCCTGTACGCCTGGGCGCGGCTCGTCGTCATCCAGACCGGTTCCATTGCGATGGTGGCCTTTCTGGTCGGAGACTACGCCTCCGAAATTTTCCGGCTCGGCCCCTTTTCTTCATCCTGGTATGCAGCGCTTACCATTGTTTTTCTCACGGCCGTTAACGTCGCAGGTATTCAGCAGGGCAAATGGACGCAGAGGCTGCTGGCCGCGGGAATTCTTTTTGGGCTGCTGGTAGTGTCGGCTATTGGATTCTGTGCGGCCGGACCGGTCCATCCAGTTTCACAAAGCGGAATCGCTCCGGGACAGCAGGCGCTGGGCACGGCCATGATTTTTGTTCTACTGACGTTCGGTGGCTGGAATGAGGCCTCGTTTCTTTCCGCCGAGGTGCGCCGGGGCCGCCTGAATACGTTGAAGGTTCTGCTTTACAGCATCGCAACGGTTACCGCCGTTTATCTGCTCGTCAATATTTCTCTTTTGAACAGTCTGGGCCTGCCCGCCATGGCTTCCTCCACCGCGGTGATGGCGGATATGATGCAAAACATTTTGGGGACGACAGCCGGCAGTGTCGTCAGTCTGTTGATTCTGCTCGCGGCCGTCAGCACGATGAATGCATCCATCATTACCGGCGCGAGAACCAATTACGCACTGGGGCGGGATTTTCCGATGCTGGGAATTCTGGGGCGATGGCAGGAAAGAAGGCAAACGCCGGTGAACGCCCTGCTCGTTCAGGGAGGCGTTGCCCTGGCTCTTGTCGCCTGGGGGACGGGCGCGCATGACGGGTTTGTCCGGATGGTGGAATACACGGCCCCTGTCTTCTGGCTGTTTATTCTGATGGTCGGCGTTTCCGTCATTCTTCTGCGCCGCAGATATCCGGATTTGCCCCGGCCTTTCCGCGTGCCCCTGTATCCCCTGACGCCGCTGGTGTTCATCGCCATATGCGTTTTTATGCTTTGGGCAAGTCTTGCCTTCACGGGCCGCGGTTCGTGGGTGGGCGTTTGCGTTTTACTGTCGGGAATTCCGCTCGTGATTCTTGCGAAGAAAAGACGAACGGCGGACAAAAATGAATAAGCCGTCACGATCCAGGCAATCAAGGAGGAAAGTCCATGAAAAGGAAGAGGGGTAACCGCGGCTTCGGAAATTCTGCCGATCCGGGATTTTCTGTTTCGTGCCTGCCGGGAAAAAAGGTCTTGTGCGTTATGATTGCCTTCGCTTGCCTCTTTCTGACCGCACGGAATGGTTTGGCGCAGGACATCGCCGGAAATGAGTATTCGGCGCAAAGGGAAAAAATGGTCGCCGAACAGATCGAGGCCAGAGGGATCTCCGATTCTTCCGTTCTCCAGGCCATGAGGACCGTGAAAAGGCATCAGTTTGTTCCTGAAAG
>CAZVGQ010000012.1:0-17779 GCA_964626775.1 uncultured Smithella sp.
CGGCGGACATGGCCGGGGTGCCGCCCGGATTATCCGTGAGCGTGAGCGCGCAAATCCTGTTTCCGCCGGCGGCCTGCCGCGCCTGCGCAAGGCATTTCTCCTGCGCGGTTTCTTTCGCGCCTCTGCCCGGCACCAGTTCCCAGGTCACCGGGAATTCGGAAGGATTCAGCAGAGCCTCTTTGAACCGGTTTTCCAGCATGCTTTTCCTTTAAGGATGGATTCGCTATTTTTGCGCGCTGAAAATCGCATTTACCAAAAAGCTTGTCAACTGTTTTTAGCGCTTGCAGACAACCTTTCCTTGCAGTTGCCCCTGAAATTTGTTACTGAAATCGGCATGAATCCGGCAATGAACGCATTGGCCGCCGCTTGCGGCGGAGTCGGCGGGAGGCATTCCAGAACCATTGTTTCTCCGCGGATCGAATGTTTGCCGCGCACCGCGCGGGCGAGTTTTGGTACGCTGTCTCTTCGGGCATGGCGGCTTTGGTGCTCTCTGGCCGTTTTCATTGTTGCGCTCTGGCCCGCTTACGGGTTTGCGCTCACGGAAATATCCAATGTGAGGCATTGGACGGCGCCCGATCAAACGCGCATTGTTTTTGATCTGAGCGAAGAACCGGTTTACCGCTTTGACATTCAGAAAAACAAAGTCATTCTGGAATTCTCCGGCGCATCCTTTTCTCCATCCCTGCCGCCGGAAAAAACCTTTCGTAAGCCCGGCGTCAGCAAAATTGCTTTTATTCGCGAAGGAGACGGGAAATGCACCATTCAGATTTATCTGAAAGATCACTCCGGCGCGGAAGTTTTCCCGCTGAAGAAATTCATGGACAAGCCGGACCGCGTGGTGGTCGATGTCTTTCTGGCGGAGGCTGAAAAAGCCCCGGCCGAGGTGAAGCGCAAGGTGACTGCGGCTCCCAAGCGGGTCATCGTAATTGATCCCGGGCACGGCGGAGAGGATCCCGGCGCCATCGGCAAGAAAGGGACGTATGAAAAGCACGTTGTGCTGGCCATCAGCCGGGAGATCAAGAAAGCGATTGACAAAATGCCCGGGTATCGGGCGGTGCTGACCCGCGACGGAGACTATTACGTATCCTTCAATCAGCGCCTCGGCGTGGCCCGCAAGCACCAGGCAAGCCTCTTTATCAGCGTCCACGCGGACGCGGCCCGAAACCGCGAGGCCCAGGGCAGCTCCGTTTATTGTTTGTCCACCGGCGCGGCCAGCAACGAAGCGGCGAAGCTGCTGGCCAGAAATGAAAACCTTTCCGATATCATCGGCGGCGTGCCCGGCGGCGGAGGCAATAATCAATCCGATGAAATCATCCTGAACATGTTTCAAACCAACACGATCAACCTGTCGAAAACTTATGCGGCCGACCTGCTGGACCAAATCGGCCGCGTGCAATCTCTGAAATATCCCACGTTTCACGAGGCGCCTTTCCGTGTGCTGAAGCTGCCGGACACCCCAGCAGTTCTTCTGGAAACCGCTTACATTTCCAATCCGCAGGAAGAGAAGCTGCTCAAAACGCAATCGTTTAAGAAAAACATCGCCCAGGCGGTGGCTATGTCCGTTGACCGGTACTTTGCCGGATCGGAGGCTGTCGCACAAATTCCTGCTGATGGCGCCAAAGAGACGCGGGAAAGAGCAACCGTGGAAAAAACCGTCGGGGCGGAGGGGGTTGTGGGCGTTGCGGGTGCGGCGCGTGCCGAGGAACGGATGAAAACGGCTTCCTGCATGGTTAGGAAAGGGGAAAGTCTGCACGCGATTGCCCAAAAGCACGGAACCGACATCTCCACGCTTTTGAAGCTCAATAAAATGAAGCTCAACGACCCTCTGTATGCCGGGCGGAAAATTCTTGTTCCGGCCGTTGAGACAGCGAGCGTGGAAGAACGTATAAAGACGATTCCTTACACGGTCAGACGGGGTGAGAGCCTGCACGGGATTGCCCAAAGGCATGAAACCGACATCGCCACGCTTTTGAAGCTCAATAAAATGAAACTCAATGACCCTCTTCTTGCCGGGAGGAAAATTCTTGTTCCGGCCGGCGGGGAGGAAACGGCCGGTAAAAGAAGCCTGAAAAAATACACTGTCCAAAAAGGCGACACGTTGTTTTTGCTGGCGAAGAGCAGTTCCGTCACCATTGAGGAATTGCGGCGCATCAACAAAATGACGGATACTGATGTGCTGCGGGTGGGGCAGAGAATTCAGCTGCCCGAGTAAGAGAAAAGAAAGGTTTGAAAGGAGGTTTGTATGACGGCAGCAACCGAACAGGCGTTAAGCGGTCTGCGCGATCTTTCCACCATTCAATGGTACGTGATTCCTCTTCTGGCGATCGTGTTTTATGTGTACACCCGTGAAATGAAGGAAGCCAGGAAAACGGGCGACTGGAACGCCGTTCTGGCCGGGTTGACCATCTTCGGCGTCGATTTCTTCAATGAGACCTGGAACGGATGGGTTCTCCATTTTACGGGCCGCTCCGCTTTCTGGACCACACCCGGCGAGACGGCGCTTCGCACGATGGTCGGCTGGAACATTGAAATCATGTTCATGTTTCTGCTGGTGGGCATCATCTTCTACAATACCCTGTCGGAGAGCAAAAAAGAGAAGATTCTGGGATTGCCCGAAAAATGGTTCTGGGCGATCGGCTACAGCGTTTTCTGCGTCTTCGTTGAATGCCTGCTGAACATCGGCGGACACCTGGTCTGGGAGTATCCCTTCTGGTATCTTTCGTTTCAGGGGGTGTGGCTGATTTTCCTGATCGGCTATTTCCACTTTTTCTGTTTTGCCATTCTGGTCATCAGCCTAAAGACCATGAAGGCCAAACTGGTAACGCTCGGCATAATTTATGCCGTGCCCGTGATCATGAACGTAATGGCTTTCGGCTTCTGGGGCTGGAACTACTAATGACGACGAACTGTTGGAGCCGCTAGGCCCGGAGAGAAGCGGATGCGGTTGATTGCGAAAAGGATGCGGTTGATATTTTTCATTGGACTGGCGTTGATCTGGTCCTGTGCGCCGGCCGAGGAACCGGTCGGGAAGGACGGACGGCTGACCGTGATTGCCACGATCTTTCCCCTGTACGACTTTGCCCGCAACGTCGGCGGGGACAAAGTTGCGGTCTCCATGCTGCTGCCGCCGGGCTCGGACGTTCATCATTACGAGTTGAAACCCAACGACATCATTCGGGTCAGCAAGGCGGACATTTTTCTTTTTACCAGCTTTGAACTGGAACAGTGGGCCTATAAGATCATCAATGCGGCCGCCGAGAAAACGAATATGCTGGCGGTCGAAACCGGGCAGGGCGCGTTTCTGCTGCCCCTGCCGGAGACGCCCGAGCATGATCCCGGCCACTCGGAGGCTCCGCAGACAAACGATCCGAACCATGCGTCGAAATACGATCCGCATATCTGGCTGGACGCCGCCAACGCGCAGAAAATGATCGACAACATCGCGGCGGCTTTCATCATCCGGGATCCGAAAAACAGCGAAGTCTATAAAGAAAACGCCGGACGCTATAAACGTCAACTGACGGAGCTGGATGAAAAATACCGCGGGGAACTTTCCGCGTGCAAAATCAAAACCGTTTTGCATGCGGGGCACTGGGCCTTCGCGTATCTGGCCAACCGGTATCATCTGCACTACCGGTCGGCCTACAACAGCTCGGCGGATGCGGAGCCTTCCCCGCAGCAGATTCTGTCTCTGATGGAACAGGTCAGGACGCAAAAGCTGCGCTATATTTATTACGAAGATCTGGCGGCCCCGAAGCTCGCCGCGACGATAGCCGCCGAAACCGGCGTGAAGCTGCTCAAGCTCAACAACGGACACGATGTCGGAAAAAAAGATTTTCAGTCGGGCGAAACATATCTGACGCTCATGGAAAAAAATCTGGTCAATCTGAAGAAGGGTATGCAATGCCGGTAATTCGCGTAGAGGATTTAACGTTTTGTTACAACGGAACGGAGGTGATCAGCGAGATTGGTTTTGCCGTGGAAAGAGGCGTCTATCTGGCCGTCGTGGGACCCAATGGATCGGGGAAAAGCACGCTTATTAAAAATATTCTGGGTATCCTGAAACCGCAGCAGGGAAGGGTGGAGTTGTTCGGCAGGCGGCTCGATGATTTCACGCAGTGGGGAAAAATCGGTTATTTGCCGCAGCGGCTCAACGGGTTGAATACACACTTTCCCGGGACGGTGGCGGAAATCGTTCAGATGGGTTTGCCGAAAAAAGACCCGGCCCTGCTGTCCGGCACGCTGGACATGATGGCGATCGGCCATCTGGCCCGGCGTTTGATCGGCGATCTGTCCTACGGCGAACAGCAACGGGCCATGCTGGCGCGGGCATTGATCCGAAGGCCGGAATTGCTGATTTTTGACGAACCGACCACCGCGCTGGACCCCGAAACCCGGGACGTCTTCTACGCGCTGACGCAGGAGTTGTGCCGCAAGGAAGGCACGACGGTGGTGCTCGTGACCCACGACAGCGGCGTGGTCGGTCAATACGCGCAGCATCTGCTGTATCTGGACAAGAAAGTGATCTTTTCCGGGACGTTCCGTGACTTCTGCGCTTCCGCGGACATGGCCGGATTTTTCGGCGCGACCAGCCAGCACATCATCTGCCATCAACATGACAAAACAGGGAGCGGCCGCTGATGGAACTGCAGGAGATTTTTGCATATGCATTTGTTCAGCGGGCGATGCTTGCCGGCTCACTGATTGCCGCGGTTTCGGCGCTTCTGGGGCTGTTTCTTGTTTTGCGCCGCTTCTCTCTGATCGGAGACGGCCTGGCGCATACCACCTTCGGCAGCGTAGCCGTCGTACTGCTCGTCGGCGTCAGCCCGTTTTATATCACGCTGGCGGCGCTTCCGCTGGTGATGGTTTCCTCTCTGGCGATTTACAAGTTAACCTCATCGAAAAAAATCAATGCCGATGCCGCCATCGGCATCGTTTCCTCCCTGGGAATCGCGGCGGGCATTATTCTGTCCAGTCTTTCCGGCGGTTTCAATGTGGATTTGTTCAGTTATCTTTTCGGGAATATTCTGACCGTGAACCGAACCGAACTGGTTCTTTCCATGATTGTCTTTGCGGTGGTCGTGGCGGTGGTGGTGTATTATTATGACGATCTGTTTGCGGTGACCTTTGACCAGGAACTTGCCCGAAGCATGGGCGTTCAAACCGAAAAATTGAATGTCATTCTTTTTCTTCTGACGGCCGTGTCCGCCGTCCTGGCCATGAAAGTTGCCGGGATCATGCTGGTTTCCGCGCTGTTGATTCTGCCGGCGCTGACGGCGTTGCAGCTCTCGGTCAGTTTCCGGACGACGATGATCGCCGCCACGGCCTTTGCGGTCGGGGCGGTTCTTTGCGGAATCCTGTTTGCGTTTGTCCTGAATTTGCCGGCAGGCGCCATGATCGTTGTATTCAATATCATTTTTCTTTTGCTGGTCTTCGGGATCCGAAGGCTTTTCACCGGCCGGGGTTGAAGCAGAATATTGTTGTTGGGGATATCCATGAGGCTTTCGCCGCTGCTTTATATTGTCGCTATTGCAATCGGTCTTTATCTGCCTCAGGCGGCCCGGTGGGCCGCGCTTCTCGTTCTGCCGGCGCTGACGATTGCGCTCACGGTTGCCCTGCTTCGCTACCCGGGCGGATTCTTCAAGAATCCCAGGACGCTGTTCCCGGGGGCTCTCTGGGGCTGCCTCATGAACTACCTGGTTCTGGGCAACCTGATGATTCTGGGCGGCATCTTCCTGATCAAAAACGAGAATTTCTGGATCGGCCTGGTCATTCTGGCCGCCGTTCCTTCCGCCCTGGCGGTTCTTCCCTGGAGTGAAAAGTTCGGCGCGGATCACAGGTTGACGCTGACCGGTTTTGCCGGAACCTATCTGGGCGCACTGCTTCTGATTCCGCTTCTCGGAGCGGCTTTTCTCCGGTACTGTCCCGTGCCTTGCGAAAAACTGGTGATTCTGGCCGTCGCGCTGATCTTGCTACCGCTTTTGCTGTCGCGGGTTGCCGTTGAGCGCAACTGGGATGAACGGATCCATCGCCGCGAGGGGACCATTTCGGACGTCTGCTTTTTCATCGTATTTTACGCAGCCGCATCCGGAAATGCCGGCCTGATCCGGCAGGGAGGCCGGGATGTACTTTTCATTCTGGCGCTTGCTTTTGCCTCCACGGCGCTGATCGCCGCCGCGCTCATCGTGGCCGGCAGAATTTTCAAACTGTCCCGCCCCGTGGTGATCTCACTTCTGCTTCTGGGAACCATGAAAAATTGCGGCCTTGCCGCCGGCATCGCCCTTTATGCCTTCCACCGCGAAGCGGCCGTTCCGGCTTTGATCTTTTCCGTATTCATATTTCTCAATGCGTTATGGCTGTGGCTTTGGCGCGGAATCGGCAGGGATTTCGCGGGGGGCCGTCACCGTTGATGTAAAAAGGCGGTAAGGTTCGTTTGGTGAGCCAAAAATGAAGGGGGCTTGTTTCCAAGTCCCCTTCATTAAGTATAACAAACACTTGCAGGATTTCTATTTGTTCTTGTCGACCCTGTCCTTCAGTTCTTTGCCCACTTTAAAAAAGGGCAGCTTTTTGGGTTCGACTTTGATTTTTGTACCGGTTTTGGGGTTTCTTCCCGTGTAGGAACCGTATTCTTTTACCACAAAGCTGCCGAATCCTCGAATTTCGATGCGACCGCCGTTTTTCAACTCATCGTTAAAACCTTTGAAAACCAGATTAACGACATCAATGGCCTTTTTTTCCGTCAGATTCATTTTCTTGCTTAAAGCTTCAATAAGACCGGATTTGTTCATAGATCCTCCTTAAGACTACCGCTTGTATCCTGAGTATTTATGATGCCGATTAACCCGCACGGCGCGACTATTATTTATTTTTGGCTGATTGTCAAGAATATTTTTACCTTTTTTCCCCTCGGATGCGGCAAGCAATTCCTGAACTTCACGGGCGGAAAGCGAGCGCCACAGGCCCTCTGACAGGCCCGAAAGCGTTATGATTCCGATGGAGGTGCGCACCAGGCGCGTCACCGGATGGCCGGCAGCCTCGAGACCCCTGCGCACCACGCGGTTTCTGCCCTCATGCAGGGTCAGGCTGAGCCAGGTGCTTTTATCATTGGCCTTTTCCATCTTCAGGTTTTCCGGTTTGAAGACGCCGTCCGGCAGCGGAATGCCCCTGCTGATTTTCTTCAATTCTTCAGGGGTTATACGCCCTGCAATCTTTGCCCGGTAGGTTTTGGGGACACGAAAGCCCGGATGCGAAATTTTTTGAGCGAACGCTCCGTCGTTGGTCAAAAGCAGAAGACCCGCGGAATCATAATCGAGCCGGCCTATGGGATAGACCCTTTCCGGAACATCGCGGACCAGGTCAACGACAGTCGGCCTTTTCTGCGGATCGGACAACGTGGTGACGTAGCCGGCCGGTTTGTACAACGCAATGTAACAACTTGGACTTTCGATCGAAATAATTTTTCCGTCAATTCGGATCACGTCTTTTTGCGGATCGGCTTTAGAGCCCAGTTCGCACACGATCTCTCCATTGACGCTCACCCGTCCCGCGGTGATCATGGCTTCGGCATGGCGGCGGGAGTCGATGCCCGCGGCAGAGATGATTTTCTGCAATCGTTCTTTCATGAAACGGCATCATCCTCAGGATCCGGCTCACCCTCCAATTCCGCCTGAACGTCTGCTTCCGCCGCGGGTTCCTTTTCTAAGGGTGTTTCCACCCGTTCCTCTTCCAGGGTGGATGGCGGCTCTTCCGCCTGCGGGATTTCCCCGCCGGGCATTTCCGGCAGGGGGTCTTCAAAGGAGAGGGCTTCCTGCTCCGGCGGTTCCTGAGGTTCGGTAAGCTCCCGAAGCTCTCTCATCGTGGGGAGGTCCGTCAGTTCTTTAAGGTTGAACACTTCCAGAAATTTTTTGGTTGTGCCGTAAATGATCGGTTTGCCCGGCACGTCCTTGCGTCCCAAAATGCGGACCAGTTTTTTGTCCAGCAGGCCCTTGAGCGGAGCGCTGACATCGACGCCGCGAATGCTTTCAATTTCCGATTTGACGATCGGTTGCCGGTAAGCCACGATGGCCAGCGTTTCCATGGCCGCCGGCGACAGGGAAGCGGGTTTTACCCCTTTGAGCTTTTTGATCCACAGGGCCATTTCCGGCCGGGTGCGAAACTGAAATCCGCCCGCGACTTCCTGAATGCAGATGCCGCTTTGGCGCTCGTCATATTCGCCGATCAAACGATCCAGCATGCCCCGGATTTCCATTTTGTCCGCGCCGCCGAGCGCGGCGCAGATTTTCTCCAGAGACAGAGGCGACTCCGACGACAGGATCAGGGCTTCAAGAACGGCTGAAAGGTTTTCCATTTTACAACTCCACCGCCGGGAAGATGCGGATGACGCCGAAGGCCGCCGTCTGATAGGCTTTGATCATCTTCAGCTTGATGAGCTCCAGCAGGGCCAGAAAGGTATAGACGATCCGGCGTTTCTCTCTTTTTTCTCCCAGCAATTCGTCAAAGGTGAGATTTTTTTCGCGTGTCAGGCGCTCCATAACGTCGTTGATGATGTCCGAAAGCGACAGCTTTTCCAGATCGATCTCCAGCAGTTCCTTTTGATCCAGCCGGGAAACAATCTGGTGAAAAGCTTCAATCAATTCAAAAATGCTGGCTTCCACCAGCTCCTCGTCCTGTCCGCCGGACGGATGCTTCTCCTCGGGCAGTGACGCGGCGCGCTTGAACACGTCGCGCTCCAGGATCGGCCGCTGGGTCAGCAAGTCGGCGGCTTCCTTGAAGGCCTGATGCTCCAGAAGCTGGCGGACCAGCTCAGCGCGCGGGTCGTCTTCCAGCTCTTCGGGCGACGGCTCATCCGGAACCGGCAGCAGCAGTCGGGACTTGATGTGAATCAGCGTGGAGGCCATAACCAGATATTCGCCCGCCAGATCCAGATTAAGCGACTTGATGAGGTTCAGATAATCCAGGTACTGACGGGTGATGAGAGCGATGGGAATGTTATAAATATCGATTTGATTCTTTTTGATCAGATACAAAAGCAGATCCAGCGGACCTTCAAAAATATCCAGTTTGATCGCGTAGTCTGTCTTTGGCTCTTCGCTCATAGGTCTCTTCAGATTTTGACGGCTTCGCGAACCTCCGCCATGGTCCGGCGGGCGATTTCCGCGGCCTGGTCGTTGCCTTTTTGGATCCTCTCCTCAATTTCCTTTCCGTTGTTCTGATAATAATCCATGCGCTCATGAACGGGCGCCAGCGCTTCCTCAACGCGCGCCGCCAGCATTTTCTTGCAGTCGGTGCAGCCGATGCCGGCCACGCGGCATTCCCGGTTGATTTCGGCTACGGTGGGGGCGGGGGAGTACAGGCCGTGAAACGTGAAGACATTGCAGATCTCGGGATTGCCGGGATCTTTTTTGCGCATCCGCTGCGGATCCGTGAACATGGAGGCGACTTTCCGGTGAAGCTCCTTGCCCCGGTCGGACAGGTAAACGGCATTGTCGTAGGATTTGCTCATTTTCCTGCCGTCGATGCCCAGCAGCTTCGGCACGCCGGTCAGCAGCGGCTCCGGGACGGGAAAGACGTCCTTCTGATAAAGGTAATTGAAGCGCCGGGCGATTTCGCGGGTCAGTTCAATATGGGGCAGTTGATCTACGCCGACCGGAACACCGTAAGCCTTGTACATGATAATGTCGGCCGCCTGCAGGACGGGATAACCCAGAAACCCGAAAGTGGAAAGATCTTTTGAACTCAACTCCGTCTGCATTTCCTTGTAGGTGGGATTGCGCTGCAGCCAGGCCAGCGGGGTGATCATGGAAAGCAGCAGGAACAATTCGGCATGCTCCTTGACCGCCGATTGGACAAAGAGGGTGCTTTTGTCCGGATCGAGGCCGGCGGCCAGCCAGTCGATCACCATGTTCAGGCTGTTTTGCCGAATGTCTTCCGTTGACGCGTATTCGCTGGTGATCGCGTGCCAGTCGGCGACGAAGTAAAAGCAGTCGTAGCTGCCGCTGTTCTGCAGTTCAACCCAGTTCCCCAACGCGCCGTGCAAATTTCCCAGGTGCAGCCGTCCCGTGGGCCGCATCCCGCTGAGAATCCTTTTTCTTGTCAAACCAAACGCTCCTTAGTTCCTACATGCTATGATGGATAAATGCACCAAGGCCTCCGATGGTTTCATGAAAAAACGGAGGCCTTGGTTGGAATAAAAACTTAAAGAATACCCTATTTCACTTTATCGGCCAGCGTCTTGCCGGCCTTGAATTTAACGACTTTCTTCGCGGGAATCTTAATCGTCTTTCCGGTCTGAGGATTCCTGCCTTCTCTTGCTTTTCTTTTGACGACGGAGAACGTGCCAAACCCGACCAATCCCAGTCTGCCGGCTTTTTTCAGCTCTTTCGTGACGGCCGTGATATACGCATCCAGCGCCTTTGTCGCCGCCGCCTGGGAGATGCCCGCCTCATTAGCCATAACCCCGATCAATTCCGCTTTCGTCATGCCCTAATCCTCCTTTCATGAATTTAAATGTTCAATTTCTCAAACAGCCGCCCGCGGCGGCCCTGATCTTCGTTTTTGAATCTGGACCCTTGTGTTTGAAGCCTGAATGACGGTCAAAGGGGCGTGATGTTCAGAATTTGCGCCAAATGTCACGGGAATGGGTGGGACCCTGCCAGTTTACTCTCTTGACGAAGCGCGGCACGCCTCAAACCGGCGCTACGCCTAACATAAAAAAAAACAACAATCAAGAAAAAAGTATTTTGCGGCAGGTTTCCGGCGGTGGTTTTTAAGGGCGAAGTCGCGCTTTGAAAAGGGCGCTGAAATCGGAGCAGGCGGCGGGCGGAATTTGGGGTCCGCCGGACCGTCTGCTTTGACAAGCGCGGTCGCCTGTGCTACGAATCCGTTCGCTTCCACCGCGCTGAGCCGCGAACGCAAAGGAGCCGACGGGGGTAATGGCCATGAAAGGAAACCGCTTACAGAACGAAAAAAGCCCCTACCTCCTTCAGCATGCCCGGAATCCGGTGGACTGGCATCCCTGGAATGATGAGGCTTTTGCCCGGGCGCGCCTCGAAGACAAGCCCGTCTTTCTTTCCATCGGTTATTCCACCTGCCACTGGTGCCACGTCATGGAGCGCGAATCGTTCGAGGATGAAAACGTCGCGCGGCTGCTCAATGAAACGTTTGTGAACATCAAAGTGGACCGAGAAGAGCGCCCCGACATTGACGCGGTCTATATGAAAGTCTGCCGGATGATGACGCAAAGCGGCGGCTGGCCGCTGACGATCCTGATGACGCCGGATCAAGAGCCTTTCTTTGCCGCCACGTATCTTCCTCCCGTCTCGAAATATGGCCGGGCCGGCCTGACGGACATCATCCGTCAGGTCAAAAGCCTGTGGCGGACGAAGCGCGCGGAATTGCTTGCCGCCGCGGCGGAGATTACCGGCGCGCTGCAACAACCCTCCGCCGGCAACACCGAAGACGTGGGGGAAGAAGCGCTGCACCGGGCATACCGCTCATTCTTCACAAGCTTCGATGCAACCTTCGGAGGATTCGGGCAGGCGCCGAAATTTCCGTCGCCGCATCAGTTCTTTTTTCTGCTGCGCTACTGGAAGAGGACCGGCGAACCGAAGGCCCTGCGCATGGCCGAACATACGCTGCAAAACATGCGCCGCGGCGGAATCTTTGATCAGATCGGCTTCGGATTTCACCGTTATTCGACGGACGAGCGCTGGATCGTGCCGCATTTTGAAAAGATGCTGTATGACCAGGCGATGATGGCGCTGGCCTGCGCTGAACTGTATCAGGCGACGGGCGGGGAGGAATACGCAACGGTCGCGCGTGAAACCATCGCCTATGTCTTGCGGGACTTGACGGATGCCGAAGGAGGTTTTTACTGCGCCGAAGACGCGGACAGCGAGGGGGTGGAGGGGAAGTTCTATCTGTGGACTGAACAGGAGATCCGCGGCATCCTGACCGCCGAAGAGGCGGACTTCTTTCTGGCAAACTACCGTCACGCAAGTGACCGGTCCGCGCCGGGCATGCGGGAAATTCCCGACGGGCAATTCATTCCCCATTTGAAGCCGAAAGCGGAGAGGGCCGAGCCGGAAGGAGCGGCGGCATGGGTGGGTCCCATGGACGGAATCCGAAAAAAGCTTTTTGCATTCCGGGAAAAACGGGTGCGTCCCCGCCGGGATGATAAAATTCTCACCGACTGGAACGGTTTGATGATCGCCGCGCTGGCGCGCTCGGCGCAGGCGCTGAATGAAACCGCCTATGCGAAGTCCGCCGGCCGCGCCATGGATTTCATTCTGGGCTCGCTCAGGACTCCGGACGGCCGCCTGCTGCACTGTTTTCGCGACGGACAGAGCGCCTTCGCCGCGAACCTCGATGACTACGCCTTTATCATCTGGGCGCTTCTGGAACTCTACGAAGCGACATTTGACGCGGCGCATTTGTCCAGGGCGCTGGAGTTTCAGTCGCACCTGACCGCTTTTTTCCGCGATGAAAAGGACGGCGGCTTCTTTTTTACACCGAAAGACGCGAAGCCGCTTCCGGTCCGGCCGAAGGAACTCCACGACGGCGCAATCCCGTCCGGAAATTCCGTTGCCTTTCTCAATATGCTGCGCTTGTTCCGGATCACCGGGGATTTGAAACTGGACCAGGGGGCGCGAGACATTTGCCGGGCCTTTGGTGAGCAGGCCCGGGCCGTGCCGACGGCTTTTGCGCACTTTCTCTGCGGGCTGGATTTTGCCATCGGTCCGGCAAGCGAAGTGATTATCGTTGGGGGAAAGGACGCATCGGATACGCAGGCTCTGCTTCGGGCTTTGCGGCGAAGTTTTACGCCGAATAAAATTGTCATTTTCCGGCAGGAGGGTCCGGGGCGGACGGGCATGGAAACGATCGCACCCTTTATACAGTCTCATGGCTGCATCGACGGCCGGGCGACCGCCTACGTCTGTTCGAACTTCACCTGCCGGCTTCCGGCAACGGACCCCGAACAAATGATGTCCCTGCTGAATGAAAAGTAGAAGGAGGCCGAGGCCTTCCTGCCGCTACTTTCCAAGGCAGTCGGATTTTCCGCTTCCTTTTCCTTCCGTGTCCTCTTTTTTCAGGACGCCGTCTTCAAAGGTCAGGGCGTAGATGTAATCCCGGCTGCCGCAGTTATAGTACCAGACCTCCGCCTTGCTGCTGCTTTTCTTTGTGGTTTTATTTTTGACCGCGACCGTGGAAGTCTTGTTTTTATCGCCGACTTTTTCTTTCGCGGTCGGCTTTCCGCAGATGATGAGAACCCGCGCTTTGGAGTCGCCGGCGGAAACCATGCCGGAGCCGCAGCGAAAGGCGGAAGCATCGCCGGCCGCCAGACAAAGGATGATGAAAACGAGGATGCTGATTCGAATCCGTGGCATAAACATTCCCCCTTGTGAATGATTTTATTTGCCCAGGCAGTAGGAATTTCCCACTCCGCTGCCTTCCGTCGTTTCTTTTGTCAGAATGCCGTCTTCAAACGTCAGCGCGTAAATGTAGTCGTTGTCGCCGCAATTGTAGTACCAAATTTCCAGGGTCGTGGGGCATGAATTGCTTTTTTTGGGACAGATGATTTCCTTGGTGGTCGGAAGGCCGCAGGCCCCCTGAACTTTTACCTTTCTGTCGCCGGTGGTTACCAGGTTGGATCCGCAGCGAAAAGCCATTGCCGGGACGGCGTATGCGCAAAGCAGGATCACGACCGGAAGAATCATTCGAAGGGTTTTCATGTTCTATCCTTTCCCTGCCGTTTGGAATGTCAGCAAAAGATACTCGTATTTGTAAAGGTCGTATAGAAACTGCCGGAGGATTTCCTGCCGGTCGGAGAGCGGCGTCGGAGCCCGAAGGGCGGCCGTTACCCGGTCGTTGAACGAGACGGGCAGAAGGTCCGTGTACGGACCGCGAAGCACCTCGTAGTGAAAAGCCCGCGCCACTTTTTCCAGCGCGGAGAATTTGATGGTGAATTCCGCATGGCCCTTCAGGGAGAGTTTTTCGGGATTTCCGGAAGGCGCAAAATTCATGAGGGGAAACGACGGGTCGCTGTGAGACGATTCACAACTGTGTTCGCTCAAATAGATGCAGGGAACGCCGCTCCTGCAAAGTCTTTCCACGGCCTCCAACGCCCCGATGTTGATGTTTTCGGCAGGAGCGAAGCGCAGGCCGTAGGTTGTTTCAAAATCCGCGACTCTGGCCGACAAGTGAGCGGTTTCCGGGTCTCCTGAAGGCGAGGGATCGCTCATGGCGGCCAGCGTGGGAAAATCTCCCAGAATTTCATTGAGAATGACCAGATCAAAGGCGCGCAGGTCCGGCAGGGGTATTTTGAAAAAATCCGTTTCGATAAAGGCAGCGGAAAATCCCGCGAGAGATTCCTTTTGCCTTTGCAGAAGAAAGGGAGAGATATCCGCCAGGGTCGCCTGAAGGTGAGGGGCCGAGGTCAGAAGATCTCTCATCAGATACCCCATGCCGCCGCCGACTTCCAGAACGGTTTTGACGCGCTTCAGGGGAATTTTCTCGTCCAGAAAGCGGAAAAGGTGCTCACCGAAAGACGCGTCGTGCACAAGCGCGTTGCGGCAGGGACTGTTTTTCGGGAAAAGCGCGTTGCACAGCGTGAGCTCCCAGCCCAGGGAGGTCAGTCCGTGAAGGTGGTAATCATCCGTGGTGTTTAATGCGTAGCCCATAGACATCAATCGCTTGTGGATTCCCCGGGCCGCGGGATTTTTTCACGGCAGGGGAAGAGGAAAAATCCATAGCGCCGGACAAGCGGCACCTCACCCTTTATTTTTTTACACCGGGGAACCTTTTCTGAAGCTCCGGAATAAGCTCATCGCGAATACCGTCCGAACCGATAAATTTTCTGGAATAGGCGCTGGAGAAGCGCAGGATGCAGGTCGGCGTCTGATCGATCTCAAACCGCCTGATCATGGCCAGCCAGTGCTGGAAAACCGGTTTGGGGTCCACCGCCTGCAGGGCGATATTTTTTGATTTCAACGCGGCGGCCAGAACGCTTTCCTGGTCAACTTTTTTCTGCGCGGCCAGAGAAAAAAGAACGTTTCGCGCTTTCAGGCTGTTGGCGTAGCCCTTGTTCGCGGCGGCGGCAAATAGAAAGTATTTTGCGTATAGTGAGCTGATCTTGTGGCCGGGAAAATCCACGAAAGTGATTTTCACGTCCCCTCTGGCCAGCAGTCTTTCCAGCTCCGGCTCCAGATCTTTTTCCGCGGCCTGGCAGGGCGGGCAGAAGTAATCCGTAAAGATCATCAGCTCCCATGAGCCCTTGCCGTAGGAGGGCGCCGCGGTCGTTTCAGCGGCATAGGCGGGTGTCGCCGATCCGGAAAAGGTAAGGACGACAAAGACATATCCGACGATCATCATGGCCAGCAGGGGGATGCGCCGGCCTTCGGTGAATGGAATTTTCGCATCGCCGAAAACATAGAGCCCTTTCTGATGCCAGGCATTGGTCATATGGCGCCTTTCGTAATTGATCAGATACATCAGGATCACAAGGGCTCCGAAAGCCAGGCAAAAGGGGCAGAAGACGTTTTCCCTCACTTGAAAGTCAACCAGAAATACCTCCACGCCGATTCCCGCGGCGACCAGCATTCTCAGCAGGTCCGCCTGCCGGAAAAAGGCCAGCAGAATGATGACTCCCATGTATCCCACGCCGACATATTTCAGGTCGATGCCCAGCAGCTCCCCCCGAAGATAGGAGCAGGCCGTATCACACGACGCGTAATACATCATGATGCCGATGCCGGCAAGCGCCGAGGCAATGGTGATGGGCAGGCGATGCTGTAGAATTTTTCGATAAAAATGCATAGGCTCAATTCATTCGGCTTTTGATTTTGGGGGAATTATAGAGATGGATGCTAAGGTTGTCAATAGAATGTTCAGGGATGTTCAGGGATTATCCAGTGATCCCGAATATGCAATTTCATTTGAGAGGTTTCAATTGGGTATTGACAAGGACCGCGAGCTTCTTCATAGTCGGGTCAGGCGAAAACGCCTCCGACAAAGACCACGAAAAGACCTTAACATTCAAAGGAAGAACCGATGGCGCCGGGTTCGGAAAAGTTCATTGCGCTCCTACAGGAAGATCATCCCGATCTGTCCGGGTGGACCATCGTTTGCGCAAGCGAGAGAGCCGTGGATCCTGTGCAGCACCTGATTCACGGCAGGCTCGGCGGCATTCTTCCCCGGGTGGAGGGGCTTCACGCCTACTTCAACCGGAAGATCAGCGAACAAAAGTCCTGGCATGCGGTGCAGGGAGATGAGACGCTGCTTTACCTGATCCAGTTCATCGCGGAGAGCTTTCCCGGTGAAAAGGCTCCCGCGCGCCGCGCCGCGATCCAACTGCCCCTGATCACCCGGCTCGCGGAATATCAGGTCGGAAGGCAAACGATTCCGGGATCCGACCGGTTCACCCCCGAGCAGTGGGAGCAATTTGAGCAATATCTCGAGACGGCGGAGGGGTTTCGCCGGTGGCTTTCCCGAAAAAATTTATTTCTGGCGGAGCTGGAAGCCGGAAGACTCGACGACATTCTTCCCGGAGACCGGGAGATCTTCATCGGTCTGCCCGAGTTGACGCCTCCCAGACAGCGGTTTTACAGGAAGATCAAAAAAGAAAGGCTGTGCATCGATCCGCCGCTTTACGGCTCTGATCCGGCCGCGGCGGATTTGCTGCCGTTTGATTCCGCGAAAAATCTGGCCAATTCCTTTGGCGCCGACGTCCTGGCGGCCCGGAATCCGGACATCGAATTTCTGCGCCTGGCCGGACTTCATGCCGCGGCGGATTGGGTGACGCTGGAGGTTTCCCGCTTTCTGCGCGAGCGGTCGGAAGCGGACCAGCTCATGATCTGCCTTCTGGATGAATCCCTGACCCCGATGCTCTGGAACCGGTCGCTTCGTTGGTTCGGCAGCGCCGTCAACCTTGCCGTCTGGCTGCCGTTTTCCGCGACGTCGGCCGGGAGAAGGCTTTCGGCGGAGATCAACCGGGCCGCGCAAACCGGACGAACGCCTGATTTCAGAAGATTTGCGACCGCCTCAGCGGCGGAATTGTCCGCAAACCGGCAGAGCTACATTCGTGAGGAATGCGAAGCGCTGGAAGCCGCCATCTCCCTTTCCACCCTGCTGGACGACTGGAGAGGAAGGCTGGGGCGCCATCTTGCCGGCGCCGCCGAAAAGCTTCTGGAAGCGAAGAAATTTCGCGTTACGGGCAGCCGGTCCGCCCCGGTGCAGGTGGTGGGCTTCGGCCACGCCTCGGGGGAAACCTTTCGCCGGGGACTGATCCTTCCGGTGGACAGCGGCATCATGCCAGCGCCGCCTTTTGAAGGCCCCTTCATCAATCCGGTGCATGTTCCGCAAATGCGCAAAAATGTTTTTGAATACCAGGACCTTCTTTTCCGTCAGCTGCTGACGCGCTCAGCAAAGGTTTCCGTCGCGGCGGTGGACGACGCTATCCGCGAAAGAACGCCCGGCTATTACCTGAGTCTTCTTTCCGAGGAATTCTCAAAGCCGGCGATGAAGGTCGCCTTCCGTCAAACGACGCCGGACGGAAGAAACGATGTCATGCCGTTCATCCCGATGGACGAGTCCCTGAGAACCGGCCTCAGGGAGTTTGACTTTTCGTATTCCAGCCTTTCCAAAATACTGGCGTGCCCATTTTTATTTTACCATCAGTACATTCGCAAGGTATCTCCCCCTTCCTTCATGGACGATGATGAAAAAATCAACCAGCGAATGGGGACGTTTATCCATCGGTTTCTTCAGCAGCTCTCGACCGTCC
>CAZVGQ010000013.1:0-1825 GCA_964626775.1 uncultured Smithella sp.
CTTCTTTTTCCGGCGCGGCCGGGGCTTCCTTGGGCGCGTCCTTTTCCGCCAGTTTCTTGGCCTTGGCCTGTTTCAATTCTTCGATTTTGGCAATGTTTTTATCAAAAGCGGCAATGCGGATATCCGTTTCACGAATTTGCGATCTCAGATTTTTCACCATGGGGTCTTTTTCTTTGGCAACCCCAAGCGCTTCCAGTTTCTGCAGCCGGAGTTCCAACTTCTTTTCCAGTACCCGGCGTTGTTCCATTCTGACTTCCCTGCTTTTTGATGCCATCTTATCCTCCCTTGAAAATAGACAAATAATTTCGAATTGCCGGGGAAAGTAGCAATATTTTCATCAGAAAGCCACTATTTTTTAAAGAACCACGGCTTCAGGCTCTTCCCGTCCCGGTTATTTCCGCCTGAGCAGGCCAATGCTTTCCATGTGCCCGGTTTGCGAAAACATATCGAGGGGTTGAAGTCTTTGCAAAACGTATCCGTTGGCGGTCAGGTATTTGACGTCCCGTGCCTGCGTGGCTGGATTACAGGAAACATAAATAATATCATTGCATTGCACCCTGCAAATGGCATCCAGCGCCTTCGGGCCCATGCCTGCGCGTGGTGGATCCAGCAAAATGAGGTCAACCGCATCCTGCCTTTCGGCCATGCGGCATAAGTGCTCCCCGATATCGGCGCAGATGAATTCCGCGTTTTTTATTCCGTTTCTTTCGGCGTTTTCCCGAGCGTATTGAACGGACTTTTCATGAATTTCAACACCTGTCAGCCTTTCGGCGCTTTGCGCCAGAAAGATGGAAAAGAGCCCCGACCCGCAGCAGGCATCCAGGATGGACGCCCTTTTCTCCAGGCCGGCCAAGCGGCACACTTCGTCCACCATGGCGTCCGTCAAATATAAATTGGCCTGAAAAAATCCAGAACGCGGAACAAGAAATTCCCTGTCTTTCACCGTTCTCACAATGGCATCGCCCGTATGGCTATTCGGTTTTGACCAGAAGATCAGATCGCCGCCGTTTTGATCAACCACCTCGCAGCAAGCTTTCGAGGTATGAAATGAACTTTGTTCTATCGCAGCAGGCTGCGGAGAATGAACTCTCGTCCCGCGAAAGCGGGATTCAAAGCGCTCCTGCGATCTTGCCTCGATGATCTGCTGATTGATCGATTCATGCATGATCTCGCAGCGCTCAATATCCACAAGCCTGCCGCCGGTGATGTCCATGAATCCCAGATGAAAACCCTTGCGCGATTTGGCCGCGTGCAGTTCGGCCTTGCCCCGATAGGCATAGACGCGTGGTGACGCGGTGACTTCTTCAACCGGCGGATCCGGCACTTTCCCGATTTTTAAAAAAACCTCTTTTACCTGGGCCTGTTTGATTTTCAACTGATGATGGTATGCGATGTGCTGATAGGAGCAGCCGCCGCACCGGCCGAAGTAACGGCAGAGCGGCTCCGTTCTCTGCGGCGAGGGCTCTACGAGGCCCAGCAGACGCCCCCGGGCAAAATTTTTCCTGCGCTCAACGATTTCAATGTCCGCAATGTCCCCCGCGGCGGTGAACGGCACAAAAATCACCAGGCCGTCGGCCCGCCCGACGCCTGCGCCGCCAAAGGCAACGGATTGAATGTTCAAACGGCAGCGTTCTTTGATGCTCATAATCCTCCTGACGTCCGGCACTATCCTATATTGCGGTGCGGGAGTCAACCGCGCCGGCGCATTTTTCTTTACAACTCATTTTTTTGTTGTTAAGGGTTCCATCTACGAAAACATTAAGGAATGCTCAATGTCCGCTCAAAGAAATTCCATTCTCTGCCCGAACTGCCGCAAGCTGATCAG
>CAZVGQ010000013.1:1925-11609 GCA_964626775.1 uncultured Smithella sp.
CCGCTCAAAGAAATTCCATTCTCTGCCCGAACTGCCGCAAGCTGATCAGTCTCGATGAGCCGGCCTGCCCCTACTGCGGACTGGTGCGTCCCGGCCTGCATGAAACGGCCGGAAAACTGCAAAATATTTTTTTCGCTTTTGAGCCGGTGCAGACGATTCTGTACGTGAACATCGCATTTTTCGTCCTGGCGCTGCTCATGGATCTACGGGGCATTTTCACGGGAGGCAGCCCTCTGGCGTTTCTCTCCCCTTCCAATCAAAGCTTGCTCGCGCTCGGCGCAAGCGGCGCCATTCCCGTCATGTATTACCACAACTTCTGGAGCGTGGTTTCCGCCTCATTTCTGCACGGGGGCATCCTGCACATTGTTTTCAACATGATGGCGCTCTACCAGCTCGGCCCTTTCGTGCTGCGGGAATTCGGGCTTCACCGTTTCGTGAGCATTTACATCCTGACCGGCATCGCCGGTTTTGCCGTTTCGGTGCTGGCGGGCGTTCAGTTCACCATCGGCGCATCCGCTTCCATCTGCGGGCTGATCGGGGCAATCATTTATTTCGGGAAAAGCCGCGGAGGCTCATACGGAGAGGATATTTTCAAACAGGCGCTGGGCTGGGTCGTGGGACTGATCATCTTCGGATTTCTCTTCAGCGGCATCAACAACTGGGCGCACGGCGGCGGACTTCTTTCGGGACTGCTTTTGTCCTACGCCATGGGCTATAACGACCAGAAGCCGGAGAGCGCCTGGAGTAAAATTATTGCGTATGCCTGTGTGCTGATCACGATGGCCGTTTTGCTCTGGGCGGCCGGATCGTCGGTTTATTACAAATTCTTAACGTGAGTTGAACGCGCCATGTCCCCTGCTTCATCAGACAGGCATGGCCAATCGCCAGGAGGGAATTTCATGAAAAGAAATCTTTGCGCGCTGATGGTTTTGGTTTTTCTGCTGTCCGGCTGCGACGCCACCATGGTCATGGGTGGAAAAGTCATGGGCGTCAGCTCCGGAAGATTCATCTATCAGGACGGCTACCTGTCCACGCAGTACAAGGCCAATGTCGATCAGGTGTGGCAGGCCAGCGAGAAAACCGTAACGGAACTGAAGGGCAGCAAGATCGAAAAGGACCGCAAAATCGCCGGAGGATCGATCAAGGCCGTCATCTCGGACGAAAAAGTGACCATCCTGGTCGAATATGTTGAAAAGGATGTGACGGATGTTTCCGTGATGTGCGGCATCGGCGGCAGCAACATTGCTTCGCGAATGATCCAGGACAAGATCGCCGCCAATATCGTCAAGCCCTGACGGCACGTGAAGGCTTTTGGACGGCGCGGCCCGGTTTCCCGCCCGTCATGCCGGTTTTCTCAGCAGCAGCCCTTTCAGATACCGGCCCTCGGGATGGCCCGCGGCCAGCGGATGATCCGGCCCCGCTTCCAGCCGGGCCAGCAGTTGCAGGTCGGCCTGCGCGTCTCGCGCCGCGCCCTGAACAATTTTACCGAACAGATCTTCTTCCATAAAATTGGAGCAGGAAAAAGTTGCCAGCATTCCTCCCGGCGCCAGATGCCGGATGGCCTGCAGGTTGATGTCCTTATAGCCGCGGGAGGCGCGGGCGACGTCTCTTTTTGTTTTGGCAAACGCGGGCGGATCGAGAATGATCAGATCGAAACATTCCTGCAGATTGCGCAGATAGCCAAACACATCCGCCTCGATGACCGGATGGTCTTCAGGGTTGCGGCCGTTGAGGCGCAGATGTTCCGCAGCCGCGGCGCAGGCGGATTTGGAAATGTCCAGAGAAACCACTTTTTTGGCTTTGCCGGCGGCGGCGTAAACGGAAAACGCGCCGGTATAGCAAAAGCAGTTCAGCACCGTTCTCCCCCGGGACAGAGAGCCGATTTTCTCCCGGTTGACGCGCTGGTCGAGGAAAAAGCCGGTTTTTTGGCCGTGAATAAAATCCACGTCAAACCGGTAGCCGTTTTCCGTCACGCGCGCGGCGCTTTCCTGATCAGGTCCGTGGAGAAAACCTCTGCGCTCCGGCAGGCCTTCCAGTCCACGCGAGCGCCCGGCGCTTTGCTCGTAAATGCGCGCCGGCTTCAGGTGGGAAAGCAGGGTATCCAGAATGGTCTGTTTCTGACGCTCCATGCCGGCCGTCGTGACGGACAAAACCAGCGTATCGTTATAAACGTCAACGATCAGGCCTGGAAAGCCGTCGCCTTCGGCATTGATCAGGCGATAACAGGTCGTCCCCTCGCCGATGATTTGCCTGCGCAATTCCAGTGCGTCCAGAACTCTCCGGTTCCAGAAGGATGCATCGACGGTGGCGCCCGTGTCGCGGCTGACCACACGGAAGGAAATATCCGTGCGGCTGTTGAAAAATCCCAGTGCCAGCGCCTGTCCGCCCGTGTCCCGGGCCAGAACGATCTCACCGTCTGACGGGTTTCCTCGTAGGTTGGCGACCGCACCCGAAAAAACCCAGGGATGGCCGCGCAAAAGCGCCGCCTCCCTGCCGCTTTTCAGCATGATTTCAGGGTAATGATTTTTGATCATGTGCCATCATTAGCGTTTCGGGCTTGAATTTGCAAGCCGGTTTGTATTATACCACCTGCGAAAGAGCGGCTACCGTGTGCGAATAATGGGCGTGCGCGGCGCCGACAAATAAAAGCAAAACAGGAGCATTCGCATGCACGCCGTCATTATGGCCGGGGGAAGAGGAACAAGATTCTGGCCGCGCAGCCGGGAAAAGAAGCCGAAGCATCTGCTGGATATTGTCAGCGACCGGACGATTATTCAGGAAACGGTCGACCGGATCAAACCGCTCATCAAACCCAAAAACATTCTGATCGTGACGGGGCAAAAACATGCACGGGAGCTGATGAGACAACTGCCGGAAGTCCCCGCGAAGAATATCCTCATCGAACCGGTCGGGCGCAACACAGCCGCCTGCATCGGGCTCGCCGCCGTCCACATTCAGAAAAAAGCCAAAGACGATGTCATGGTTGTCCTGCCGTCCGACCACGGCATCGCCGATCCTGCAAAATACCGGAGTGTCATCGCCGCTGCGGCCAAGGCCGCTGAAAAGAAAAGCGCTCTGGTCACCATCGGCCTCACTCCCACCAGCCCGCACACCGGTTTCGGCTACATGGAAGGCGGAGCGTCGGCGGGAAAGATGGCGGGCAAAAAGCTGCTGCGGGTCAAAGCGTTTCGCGAAAAGCCGAACCTCGCACAGGCAAAAATTTTCTTGCAAAGCGGCAATTTTTTCTGGAACAGCGGCATGTTCGTCTGGCAAGCTTCGGTCATTCTGAATGAAATTGAAAAATTCCTGCCGGATTTGTATTCAGGACTGATGACGATCCGCGCCTCTCTGGGAACATCCTCCGAATCCCGCACAGTTTCGAAAATTTACAAAAGTCTCGCGTCCGTCTCCATCGACTACGGCGTGATGGAAAAAGCCAAAGACGTCTTCATGATTCCGGCCAGTTTCGGCTGGAGCGACGTGGGCAGCTGGGACACGCTGTGGGAAATCTCCCCGAAGGATCCCGAGGGAAACGCGATTGCAGGCGGATCTCAAGCCATGTACGAAAACGCCGAAAACACGCTTGTTTACAGTCCGAACAAACTGGTGGCGCTGATCGGAATCAAGGATGTTCTGGTGGTCGAAACGAAAGACGCCCTGCTGGTCTGCCAAAGAGGGCAGTCGCAGGACGTCAAGAAAATCGTGGACGCGCTGGAGGCAAAGGGAAAGCGTCAGTTGATTTGAGTTTCGGCGGGAAAAGCTTTCAGATAAACCGGTCGGTTCTGTACGGCAAAATCGCCTGCCCGCAGGGCTTTGATGATCGCGTCAGGGTCCGTCTTTTCATCGTCATAGGCAATTACCAGGACGTTCGGTCTTTGCGTTTGATGTTTTTGAACCCCGTCAATTTTCTTCAGGATAGTCCCTATCCTTCGGTTGGCGCCTCACGAAAAACATCCGGGCACCGTCAACTGCACGATTTTCTCTGCCGCACCGGCCGCGCCGGCCGACAGGATCAGAAACATACCTATGGCAATAAAATATCTGATGCCTTTCATCGTTACCATCCACGACAGCGGGTCTGAAGACCCGCACTACATTCCCCTCATCGCTTTCCACTCGTTACTCATTGCTTTTTACTATCCACCATTCACAAGCCACTTGCCACTAATCTATCGTCACTCGCTCATTGGCTTGTAAGGAACGGTCGCAGCCGTCCGCTGCATTCCCTATTCCACTGCCTCAAAAAACGCAACGGCAATTTTGAATTGACAGGCCTTGATTATTCTGGAATAAAAAACCCGACGTTGAAAAAAAGGAAAGCATCATGGTTCTGTCCCTGTCATCTCCCCTGATTCTGGCCTCTGCCTCACCGCGCCGGAAAGAACTGCTCAACGCCGTCGGTTTGACGTTCAAAGTCCGGCCGGCCGACGTGGATGAAACCGGCCTTCCGAATGAAAACCCGCGCGCGCACGTCCGGCGGCTGTCCGCCGAAAAGGCGGCCGTCATCGCCCGCCGATACCCGAAGGCCCTGGTCCTGGGCGCGGACACCATTGTCGTGATCGACGACCAAATCCTGGGCAAACCCCGCGATCAAAAGCAGGCCCGCGCGATGATGCGCCAGTTGAGCAACCGCCGCCACACGGTCTTCACGGGTTTTACGATTGTCTGCAAGCAAACGGGAGCCGCCAAAACGGGCGTCGTGCAGTCCGCCGTGTATTTCAAGGAGATCAGTCCCGATGAAATGGACTGGTACGTCAACAGCCGGGAGCCGTACGACAAAGCCGGAGGCTATGCCGCCCAGGGCATGGGCGCTTCTTTCATTCAGGCCATCCGAGGCTCCTACACCAATGTCATCGGACTTCCGCTTTGCGAGGTCATGGAAGCGCTGAAATCCATGGACGCCCTTCATTTCAGGTAAGACGCATGAACCGGGAAATCGAAGCCAACATTCAGAAGATTCAGCAAAGAATCGCCGCGGCCGCGGCCCGCGCACACCGCGACCCGGCAGGCATTCGGCTGATGGCAGTCTCCAAGACCGTGGAGCCGGAGCGCATTCTAAAGGCGCTGGACGCGGGAATTTCGCTGCTGGGCGAAAATTACGTACAGGAAGCCCGTGAGAAAATTCCCGCCGTCGGCCGCGGCGCCGAATGGCACATGATCGGCCACCTGCAGACCAACAAGGTAAAATATGTCGTCCACCTTTTCGACTGGATTCATTCCGTGGATCGCCTGGAGCTGGCGCGGGAGCTGGACAAAAGGGCATCTCAGCACAACCGCCGCTTAAACGTGCTCATCGAAGTCAATGTCAGCGGAGAAGCCTCGAAAAACGGCATTGAACCGTCCGGCGTCCCGGAGTTGGTCCGCCGGATTTCCACGCTTCCCAACCTGACCCTCCGGGGCTTGATGACGATGCCGCCCTATTCCGACAACCCGGAAAATTCCCGCCCCTATTTCCAGACCCTGCGCAGACTGCGGGATGAAATCAACACTACAGCCATCCCGAACGTCCGGATGGACGAACTCTCCATGGGCATGACAGACGATTTTGAAGTGGCCATCGAGGAAGGGGCGACCATCATCCGCATCGGGCGCGCAATCTTCGGGGAAAGGCACTATCCGCCTCAATAGCGGCCGGCAAGGATTTGAAGGTCCGTCGAGGCCATGCGGTAGTTCAGCCGCGCGGCCAGCAAATCCGCCTCCGCCTTCGCCAGAGCGGCTTTTGCCGTAAGCCAGTCCGCTTCCAGATTCAGACCGGCGGAAAACCGGTCGGTTTGAATTTTGAAATCTTCGCGGCGGTATTCGACGACTTTTCCGGCAACGCCGATTAACTCGGCGGCCTGCGTTAATTTGCGGCGCGCTTTTTCCGTATCGGTATGGATCTGTTCCCGGGTGTTGGCCAGGTTCTCCTCGGCCTGCTTTTTCAAAAAGAGGCGCTGCCGTGTAATGTAGGTGTTCGCGACCAGATCCTTAAGATTCCAATTCAAAACCACGCCGATAAAAGCGTCCCGCTTGCGCCACTGGGGATCCAGGCCGAGGCTGGCGCTGAGAAACGCATACCGGATATCGCCGGTAAAGTCAGCGGCGCCGTCCTGATATACATACCCTCCCAAAATACCGAAATCCGGCAGGTAGCTGTACCGGCCGGCATCCACCGCGTGCTGCGCTTTCGTTTGATACAGGGCGGCAATTTTCAAATCCTGATTCTCCTGCCGCCCGGGAACAGCGGCCGGAGCGGCGCTCGGGTCCGCGTCGTCCACGGGCACGGGCGCAAGCGAAAAGGAGGCCGATTTCAAACCGGTCAGCCGCCGTAAATCGTCAAAGTAATCCTCCATCTGAACATTGATCTTGAGAAGATTCTGCTCTTCATCAGCTGCATTCGCCTTCAGTCCGGTCAGGCTGGACGGGGTTGTTTTGCCGGCCAGCACGGCGCTTTCCACGTCGTAAAGCTTTTTTCGGGCCAGATCCAGTTTGATCCGGGCCTCTTCTTTCCGCTTTTCCTGGATCAGCAGGCCGAAGTAAAGTTTCTCGGCGATCTGCTGCACCTGCAGCGTCGCTTTGGCTTGATCGGTTTTGGCGATTTCCAGATCTGTTTTGGACACGTTGACCCCGGCCATGATTTTCGGAATCTGCGAAATGGGCTGATACATCAGCACCCCCGCCGTGTAGGTGTCCGCGTGTCCCAGATCCAGCGTTGTGTCGGCCGACGGAAGCGGAATACTGGTCGCGCCGATGGTCGCCTGGCCGAGCGTCCCCTGCTTCAGTGACAGCTCACCGATATTGCTGTTGTACTGATAGGCACCGCCCACAATCACCGACGGAAAGAATTTCACCCGGTCCTCGTTTACCTTCTGCTGCTTTTCCTGCACCTGAAGTTTCTTGATGGCGAGCAGCCTGTTGTTTTGTACGGCCAGATCCATCACCTTTTGCAGATTCAGGGCTTCGGGAAGTTCCTGCGCCCCTGCGGTAGAAGACAGCAGGCACACGGAAGCCAGGACAAGAATCATCAACTTTTTCCCTCCGCCCGCAATCCCGGCCCCCTGCAAACCGGCGGGCAATTCCCGACCTTCATCGACCGGCTTCATCAGGCAGGCGTACAGCACCGGCACCAGGAACAGGGAAATAACCATGGAAAGCATGATCCCCACCGCGATCACGCTGGCCAGCGGGCTCCACAGCGGAGAGCCGGAAATGATCATGGGAATCACGCCGATCGCCGCCGCGCTGGCGGTCAGAAAGATGGGGCGCAGTCGCCTTTTTCCCGACTCGCGCGCGGCCGTTGCGACGGACGCTCCGCCGCGGTGCAGTTCGTCCGCATGATCCAGTAAAATGATGGCGTTCCGGACCACGATGCCGGAGAGGCTGATCAGGCCGACAAACGCGGTAAATCCGAACGGGTTGCCGGTCATCAGCAGGCCCAGCATGGCCCCGAACATGCTGAGCGGAATGGTCAGCATCACAATCAACGTTTCCTTCAGGTTGCGGAACTGGAAAAGCAGCACCAGAAAAATCATGAACAGACTGACGGCCAGAGCCGTCAGCATTTCGGAAAAGGTTTCTTTCTGGTTCTCATATTCTCCCCCGTATTCTATTTTGTAGCCCGTGGGCAGAGAAAGGTCCGCGATCCGCGGACCGGCCATTTTCAACACCTGCGAGGCCAGGTAGCCGTCCGCCGGCTCGCACTGCACGGTCAGCGTGCGCAGCCCGTTGAGATGGTTGATCCGGCCGGTCTGCCACTGCGGTTCCAGGGAGGCAATCTGGCGAAGCGGCACGCCCGCACCGGTCACGGGAGACGTCAGATACAGGTTTTCCACGTCGCCGAAATGCCGCCGGCTTTTTTCATCCAGACGAAGCACGATGTCCACGGCCACATTCCCTTCGTACAGTGTGGATACGGGAGCGCCGGTGAATCCTGCATAGATGGATTTCGCCACGCTTTCGGTGGTGAACCCCAGGCGCTCGGCGCCGTCTTTGAGCCGGACGGCAACGCCGTAATAATCCTCCCGGCTGTCCAAACGGAGAAAGGCGACGGCTTGTGTCTGCCGAAGAATGTCCTCAACTTTGTTCCCTATGGACTTCATCGTCGCGAGGTCTTCGCCGATAATCCGGATTTCCACAGAGGCGTCCGAGGGAACCCCCTGCTGCAGCAGCCGGGCCTGGACCCTTCCTTCCGGGACCACTTCGTCGGCCCGCCGGTTCAACTCGCGGCGCAGCCGCTTTGCGTCCTCATCCCGGCGCGTATTGACGAGGATCTGCGCGAAATTGGCCGCTGGATTCCCCTGCATGAAATTGTAGTAAAAGCGCGGAATACTGGAACCGACAAACGTCGCACAGGACACCACGGCCGGGTCGCGCTGAATCAGTTCCTGAATTCTGCCGATCGCGATCTCCGTTTTCTCCAGCTTGGTACCGGTGGGCATCCATAAATCCACGATCAGCTGGTTGCGTTCGGCTTCCGGAAAAAATTTCTGCGGGATGATCTGGTAGAGGACAACCGCCATGACCATGGCCCCGAGGCAGGCCAGAATGGTCAGCCGGGCATGCGCCATGCTCCAGACGATGGCGCGGTCATAGCCGGATTGCATGAGGTTCAGAACGGATCTGCGGGGCGGTCCCGGGGACGATTCCCCGGCGGGACTGCGCAGGCCTTTGCGAATGAAGGTCAGGCACAGTACCGGGGTCAGCACCATGGCGACGACAAAGGAAGCCGAAAGCGCGATGGAGACGGTCAGCGGCAAAGCGATAATGAAATCTTTCACCATGCCCGACAGCATGACCATCGGCAAAAAGGCCGCGATGATGGTAATGGTGGCCGTCAGAATGGGCACCACCAGCTCGGTCGCGCTTTTCCAGGCGGCGGTTTGCGGCCGGACTCCGTTGTCCAAAAGCTCCACGTAATTGTCGGCGACCACGACCGCGTCGTCCACTACCATGCCCAGCACTACGATCAGGGCCGCAAGAGAGACCTGGTGCAGTTCAATGCCGAAAAAATGCAGCAGGGCGAATGTCATGGCGACCGTCATGGGAATCGCCGTGGCGGCTACGGCGGCGACGCGGAAAGGAAGCAGGAGAATGATGACCAGGATCACCGCGGCGATGGCCAGGACAAACTCAAACAAAAAATGGCTGACATTCCGCTCAACGATTCTGGGCTGGTTGACGATCGTGTTCAGTTTGACGCCAGCCGGAAGCCATTTGGACGCCTCATTGAGCTTCCGGTCCACCGCCTTTCCAAAGGCAACAATGTTGTATCCTTCGTGCGCCTGAACAGCGAGCAGTATGCTGCTCCGGCCGTTGACGATGATTTTGGAGGACGGTTCCTCGAACCGCCGCTCTATGCGGGCCACATCCCGAAGGCGGACAACTTCGCCGGTTTTCGCAAAGCCGACAATCTGATGGCCGATCTCCTCTTCCGTTTTGTAGTATCCCTGCGTATAAAGAGGGACACGGGCATCGGATGTCGAGAGGTCGCCGGCCGGACCTATCGTGTTTTGCGACTGGAGGATTTTCATCACCTGATCCAGCCGGACTCCGTAGAGTACCATCTTCGCGCTGTCGGTGAAGACGACAATCTGCTCCTTTTGCTCGCCGATGCGCCTGATTTTCGACACCTCTTTCATTGTTCGGAGCGTGTCTTCCAGTTTTTGCGCGTAGTCCCGAAGCTGGGCGTATCGCGGCTCGTCCATT
>CAZVGQ010000013.1:11709-17251 GCA_964626775.1 uncultured Smithella sp.
AAATTTTTGACGTCATTGTTCAGCCAGACGGTGATCACCACCATGCCGTCCGAGGTCACGGAGGTCGTTTTTTCCTTTCGCACCTCCGCGTACTGGAATAGATACTGTTCCAGTTTCCGGGTAACCTGCTCTTCCACCTGCAGGGCGTTGGCCCCGGGATAAAGGGCGATCACCTGCCCCACGCGGACATTGACTTTGGCGTCTTCGCGGCGCGGCATTTCCATCAGGGAATACACGCCGACCAGAAACGTCAGGGCGAGAATGGACAGGGTGACCTGCGGATATTTGAGTGATTTTTTGACAAAATTCATAATGCCTGCTTGAGCGCAATCAAAGATCCGTTGTGCAGTTTATGCTGGCCGCCGACCACGACCAGTTCGCCGGGCACAAGCCCCGCAGCCACCACGATGCCGTTTTCGTCGATCTTCCCCAGCGAGATTTTTCTCCGGAAGGCCTGCCGTTTGACTTCGTCCACAACGAAGACATAGGCCGTGTTGTCCATGTCACGCAAAACCGCCTCTCCGGGAACACGGATCACTTCCTCCTCGCGACCGGACGGGATTTGAATTTCGGCCGTCATGCCCGGCCGCAGGGCCCCGTCGTGATTCTGCACTTCAATCCTGACGGAAAAAGCCCGAGTGGTCGGCTCCGCGAGGGACCCGACTTCAATCACTCTGCCCGAAAACGCCGAATCGATGGACGCAACATAAATTTTCGCCTGCACACCCATTTTGATGAAGCGCAGATCGGTTTCCGGCACGGAAGCGTTCACATGAACCAGGCGAATATCCGACACGCCGAAGAGCGGCAAACCGGCGCCGATAATTTCCCCCACCTCCACACCGCGCTTGAGCAGAACCCCCCGAAAGGGAGAATACAATCTGGTCTCGGCCAGATTTTTCGTGTGCAGCTTCTGCTGGGCTCTGGCCATTTTCAGCCCGTTGGATATTTTGGAATAGTCGCTTTCGGATATGCTCCCGCGTTCGTGCATGAGGTTCAGCCGGTCGTACTCATCCTGGATCTGGGCCGCGTTCGCATCGGCAATTTCCTTGGCGATCCGGTAATTTTCGGGATCAAGGCTCGCCAGCAGTTGCCCCTTTTCAATCATGGCCCCTTCTCTGGCCGCGATATAGTTGATCTTCCCGGACACCATGAAACCCAGCCGGGCGGTTTTCGACCCTTCTACGTTTCCGCTGACGGAGATGATTCTGTCCACCGTCTTCTTTTCGATCTTTTGTGCAACTACGAAAACAGGTGCGGCTTCCGGACCGGCTGCGTCTTTATCGCCGCAACCGAACATCAGAAAAAAAACGGGCCACAAAAAGAAAAAACGCGACAGTTTGATTTTCATAAAAACCTCTCGAAAAAAACCGCTTCCCCTATGGTTTGTCTCCGCTCGCCGGAATTGCGATTCCGTACATGATCGCGTCAATGACCTGGTCCAGCTCCCGGTCGTAATCGTCGAGTTTAATCATAGGGCCGAACAGGTTGCGGTAAACGAAAAAAAGAACCAGGTTGGCCAGAATACTGCGTCCGGCGACGACTGCGTCGATTTCCCTTTTCATCAGCCCTTTTTCAACCATCTCCCGGTGATATTCCTCAAACACCTCGACGGCCCGGGAAATGATTTTGTCGTAGAGGATCTGCCGAATGTCTTCATGGTACATGGCCTCCGTGATCACAATGCGCAGCATGGGGAAAAGGGCATCAATGATGGCCATGCGGTCTTTCAATACCAGCTTGATGCCGGCGCGAAGGTCTTCCCGGCCGTCCTGGAAAAGAATTTTTTTGAGGCCGTAAATCACCAGCGGCTCCGCTACGATGTTGCCCAGATGGATCAGAATACCGCGCAGAATGTCCTTTTTGGTTTTAAAGTAGCGAAAAATGGTCCCTTCCGCGACTCCGGCCTGGCGCGCGATTTCACTCGTACTGGCCGCGCTGAAACCTTTTTCCGAAATGACGGCAATCGCCGCATCAAGGATCTTTTTTTCTTTTTCCGACATTTTCAAATCAGGAGCCTGCATAATGAACATCCTTTATTTTATTAAATCAATTAATTTCAAATATTTATAAAACATTCTCTCCGTTGCCACCCGGTTGAGTGAGTAATCACTCATTTTTGGATTTTTGTCAATATCTTTTTGACACCGGCCGGCGCCATCAAAAAAAATGGCAGTTTGGATATTTGGCCTAAATAAGATATAGATCGAAAATGATCGGGGCGGCCGGGTGAAGCAACTCGCCGCAAAGAGGAAAAATGACGGTTCGGGAAATCATTTTTGAGGCGACGCAAAGGCTGGAGGAAGCCGGAATTCCTTCCGCTCGCCTTGACGCTGAAGTTCTGCTGGCTTTTCTTTTGCGGTGCGACCGGCTGGCGTTCATCAAAAGTCCTGACGATATGCTCAGCGAAAAACAATCGGCCGACTTTGACCGGTTGATCGCCCGAAGGGCGGGCGGGGAGCCGGTTGCCTACCTTACGGGCCGAAAGGCTTTCTGGTCCTTTGTCCTGGAAGTTAATCCTTCCGTGCTGATTCCCCGCCCCGACACGGAAGTAATTGTCGAAGAGGCGCTTTCCGTTTTGCAGCAGGAAGCCTGGAGCCGACCGCGCATTCTGGACATCGGCACGGGAAGCGGCGCAATTGCGCTGGCGCTGGCCTGCGAGGCCCCCGGCGCGTCCGTCACCGCTACCGACATCTCAAAGGCGGTCCTCCAAACGGCTCAAAAAAATGCCGCGGCCCTGAAGCTGGATCAGATTTTGTTTCGTGAGGGCGATCTCTTTGAACCGGTTGACGGGCGGTTTGACATGATTGTTTCCAATCCACCCTACATCGGAGCGAAGGAGTATGAATCCCTGCCCGCGGGCGTGAAAAACTTCGAACCGGAAGAAGCGCTGCGCGCGGGTCAAACAGGTCTGGAATTTTATGAAAAGTTGATATATCAGGCACACGGATACCTTGCGGAAAATGGCTGGCTTTTGCTCGAAATCGGCGCTAGACAGAAAGAGGAAGTTCGCGCCATCTTTGAAGCCCATAAGGATTTTTACGAACGCATCGATGTGCGTGAAGACTACGCGGGATTGCCGCGCGTCATCAAAGGAAGGAGAAGGTAAGTGGACAAAATTGTTGTTTCCGGCGGCAGGCCGCTTCACGGAGATGTTCAAATCAGCGGCGCGAAAAACGCCGCCCTGCCGGTGCTGACCGCCGCGCTTTTGACCGAAGAGCCCTGCACGTTTTCCAATATTCCCGATTTGGTCGACATCAAAACCGCCTGCAAGCTCTTAAGAAACATGGGCGTGGAAATCGAAGGCGCGGGCACGGTAAAAATCAGCGCCGAAAAAATAACCGAAAGCGTCGCGCCCTATGATCTGGTCAAGACGATGCGCGCGTCCATCCTGGTGTTGGGACCGCTGGTGGCCCGAACGGGCAAAGCCCGAGTCTCTCTTCCCGGCGGCTGCGCCATCGGAGCGCGCCCCGTCAACCTCCACATCAAGGCGCTCCAGGACATGGGCGCGACCGTGGACCTGCAGGAAGGCTATATCGAAGCCAGGGCCGGCAGACTGAAGGGCGCCGATATTTATTTTGATCTGCCCACGGTGACCGGCACGGAAAATATCATGATGGCGGCAACCCTGGCGGAGGGCACCACCGTGCTCAACAACGCCGCGCGGGAGCCGGAAATCGTCAATCTGGCGGAGGTGCTCAGGGGCATGGGAGCCAAAATCAACGGCGCGGGAACGGACGTGATCACCATCACCGGCGTATCCAAACTTTCCGGAACCGAGGCGGCCATCATCCCCGACCGGATCGAAGCCGGCACCTTCATGATCGCCGCCGGAATCACCGGCGGAGAAATCAATGTGCTGGGATGCATCCCCCAGCACCTGGAAGCGCTGATCAACAAACTGCGCGACACCGGCATGAAAATCCAGCCCATTGAAGGAGGGCTGCGCGTGGCCGCCGGAAGCAAAATTTCCAGCGTGGACGTCAAAACCCTTCCCCACCCCGGCTTCCCGACGGATCTGCAGGCGCAGATTATGGCCTACCTGTGTGTCGGCAGCGGCCTTTCCGTCATCACGGAAACGGTCTTTGAAAACCGATTCATGCACGTGAGCGAACTGATGCGCATGGGCGCGGACATCACCATTCAGGGCGGCAGCGCCGTGGTGCGCGGCGTTCCCGCTTTGAACGGCGCGCAGACGATGGCCACGGATCTGCGGGCTTCCGCCTCGCTGATTCTGGCGGCGCTGGTCGCCCGGGGTGAAACCGAGATTTCGAGGGTCTATCACATTGACCGGGGTTACGAGAATATCGAGAAGAAATTTTCCGCGCTGGGCGCGGACATTAAAAGGGTAAAATAAGATGAAAATTCTTCGAGCCGACGCAGAAGAATTCCGCGATTTTTTCGGGGCCCTGCGGGCAAGGGGCGGCGCATTTTCACCGAAACTGCTGTCGGACGTGGCCCGGATCGTTCGGGAGGTGTCCGTGCGGGGTGATGAGGCCCTGTTTTCCTACACCCGGAAATTCGACGGCCATGACCTGACGCCGGCAACCGTCGAAGCAACGGACGCGGAAAAAGAAGAAGCGCTGGCCGGCGTAAACCCGCAGGACCGGGAAGTCATCCGGCTTGCTGCGGCGCGGATTGAAAAGTATCACCGCCGGCAGATCGCCCAGGGATGGTCCATGAAAGACGAAGACGGCGGCGAACTGGGCCAGCGGATTCTGCCGCTGGCGCGGGTTGGCGTTTACGCGCCGGGCGGAAAGGCCTTTTATCCTTCCACGATCCTGATGGCGGCGATCCCCGCTCGTCTCGCGGGCGTCAAGGAAATTCTGCTGGCGAGCCCCGTGAAGGACGGGCGGCTTTCCCCGCTCATTGCCGCGGCGGCCGAAGCCGCCCAAGTGGACCGCATTTTCAAGATCGGCGGCGCGCAGGCCGTCGCCGCCCTGGCGTATGGGACGAAAAGCGTTCCGCGCGTGGACAAAATCGTGGGGCCGGGCAACGCCTATGTCGCCGCGGCCAAGAAGCTGGTATTCGGACAGGTGGCCATCGACATGATCGCCGGCCCCAGCGAGGTGGCGATCATCGCCGATTCGACCGCCGATCCCGTTTTTGCGGCGGCGGACATGCTGGCGCAGGCCGAACACGATGAAAAGGCGGCGGCCGTGCTGTTCACGCCCGATCCCGATCTGGCTTCTGAAGTCGCCCGGGAAATCAAACGGCAAATGAAAACCCTGCCCCGGAAAAAAATTATTCAAAAATCCCTTTCTTCCTTCGGCGCGATCATCATCACGGCCGATATCGATGAAGCGGCGGCGCTGACCAATCTCTTCGCGCCGGAGCATCTGGAGTTGATGGTGGAAAATCCGACAAACGTCCTGAGGCACATTCGCAGCGCGGGTTCCGTGTTTCTGGGGTCTTATACGCCGGAAGCCCTCGGCGATTACGTTGCCGGCGCCAACCACATTCTGCCCACGGAAGGCACGGCGCGGTTCTCTTCGCCCCTGGGTGTTTATGATTTCTACAAACGGATGAGTGTTCTGTCTTT